>CAZQYO010000016.1:0-20432 GCA_964597415.1 uncultured Chitinophaga sp. | reverse complement strand
GGGTAAAAAGAGCACCAAGGTTAGATTTTTCCGTTAACACCTACTGTGCATTAATACTTTTAAATATATTAAGATATACCTGGAAAGATCTAAATGCACAAACCGGGGGAATAAGACTATTTGATCAATATGAAGAGACTATTATTGCGCCTGAGGACCTCATGCCTGCAGCTGAAACCCTTAAAAGGCTTGCTGAAACGATTACTGGAGAAGAACTATATACTGATATGAAATGGTCATGGACAGAAGATAAAGAGGGAAATGTAGACAAAGAATTCAGAATTGTTCTGGATATGCTCGAACTTAAGGATGGACTAATGAGGCTAGTTCAATTCATAGAAGACAGTACTAGTGAACCGAGCCAATCGCTACAGTTTTGGTTATAAATTAGAAACAAACTGCATCCTGAAGCTCCCCTCTTTGGTGGGTTTGTGCGGCAGCAAGAAAGAGGTGTGGATCGCTCAAACAGATGCGTTTCCATTGAAAAGAGCGAGACGGGGTGATTAAAACACTACCTTTCAAAAACTCCCCTCTTTGGCAGCCCCGTGCGCAGCAAGAAAGAGGGGTGGATCGCTCAAACAGATGCGTTTCCATTAAAAAGAGCGAGACGGGGTGATTAAAACACTACCTTACAAAAGCTCCCCTCTTTCGCAGCCCTGCGCGCAGCAAAAAAGAGGCGTGGACTGAGCCAGACAAAAGATATGTTTCCATAAAATTGGCTCAGGACGGGGTGATTAAAACACGCAACATGCACAAACCCATACACTCAAGAAGAACACTAAAAGAAAACCGCGACACCCTGCGCAAAAACCTCACCCCCGCCGAAGCCACCCTCTGGAAAGCCATAAAAGGCAAACAACTCAAAAACAGAAAATTCATCCGCCAGCACAGCATAGAAGCTTACATAGCCGATTTCTACTGTCCAGAAGAAATGCTCATAGTAGAGCTCGATGGTCACCACCATTACACCACAGGTGGCATGCAAAACGATTTTGAAAGAGATAACAGGTTAACGGAGCTTGGGTTTAAAATACTGCGTTTTGAAAACAAACGGATATTTGATGACCTTAAAGCAGTACTTGAAGAAATTGCACAGCAATTTAAAAGATGATCACCCCGTCCTGCTTCGTTTAGTTGAAACGCATTATTTTGATTGAAGCAGTCCACCCCTCTTTCCATCCACGCACACACCTACCAAAGAGGGGAGCTGTATTTTATGTTTCAGGCAAAATACTTATTTTACCATGCGTTGCCTTTTTCCGAGTTGGATAAACGGGTGCCAAACTTGCCTCACGACTACCCTAAAGAACCTAAAACGTTGGGGGAACACCTAAGGAAGCGACGGTATGATCTGAAACTGAGCCGCCGGGAGGTGGGTAGAATTTTCAAGGTGCATCCCGGGGTTATCATGCATTGGGAGAATGATCATAATGGTCCAAGCTTTTCATACAATGAACCTATAACCAAGTTCTTAGGATATAATCCATTTTACCTTATATAAACGTGATATTAGGAATAGGCAATTCCTTTCTAAAATTACAGTCCTAAACATAAAGCCTTTTAGTAAATTTAATTTATGAGTAAGAAAAACTTAGTTGTAAAGAGGGTCTTCGACTTTTTTGTTAGTTCACCGGACTACAATGGTATCCCACTCACGAGATTATCTGATGAATGTGAGATTGAATATCATTCAATGATTGACATAGTTAAGGAGCTTGTGCAGGCTGAATTGGTTACTATTCAAAACGATATAAATCCCCATATCATAAGCATTGGAATATATACATTAGAGCATCAGCTAAACCTGCTAGAAAATGCAAAGCAAAATAAAACCGAAACAGAGGCTGAACTTCCAGGGATAAGAATTACCAGCGAGTCACATCTCCTGTGTGTTTATCCAACAAGAAAATATTTAGAAGCAACCCGAGACATGCATAACTTCACTCATAGGCCTTATTCAAGAGAGCTGGCTTTAGGTGAACCACAACTTGATCTTAGATTTTTTGAAATTGACGTCCTTGAAAGATATTTTAGGGACCCTAGGTTTAGTTTTAGTTTCAAGGATTATTCTGGGCAAATAAGTTATGAGGTAGACGAGAATCAGAATCCTCTAGTAAAAGAAGGTGACCAACTCTTTCTAAAGACATTTGGCTTGGGTTTTGATAGTGAACAAAATAGATTGGCTGTTGTATTTTTACGATATCTAAATGATCTAACACCGGAGCATCAACAATTTTGGAAGAGTAAAGAAGTAAATGAGGGTTGCTCTGTCTATAATGAATATTATACAAATGCTCTTCAAGGACGATGGATAACGACTCATTCGGTATTTACCGCATTTGTAGAAGAACAAAAAGCAATCAATTCAATCACCCAATATGTATTTAATGCAAAGCTTTTCAATAAGGCTTTTGGGATGGAAAACAGACCGAAAGAATTCTCTTTCTTTTTTATCCCAACACTTGAAAATTATAATGCCTTTATTCTTTTGTTAGATAAAATGATTTCGGACAACCTCAATAAACAGTTTTTTGTTACTCAAGGTATGCAAACCAATGAAATTATTAAAGACCACGAGGGCACTAGTATTAAAAAGGACAAGGGAACATTAAGACTGCTTGAGGAATGGTTAGTGGAGAATGTACATTACAGTGGCAGCATGACAATACAAGAATGTTTGCAGATCTTTAAAGACATTAGAAAGGAACGACAATCTCCTGCGCATAAAATTTCAGAGAATTTTTTCGATAAGTCGTTAGTGCAAAAGCAAAAAGATGTAATTAGGAACGCTTATTATTCCATGAGATTTTTACGCCTCATGATACAGTTGCATCCAGGCTCAAAAGCTGTGGAAATTCCCAAATGGCTTGATTCCGGAGAAATAAAAGTGTTTTAAAACCAATTTAAGAATTGGCAAAAAAGTCGTTTAGGTTAGTAAAGCGTGGTTCTTTGTTTTGCCAGTGGTAATTAATCACAGCAATTCCGATCTTGTTAAGATCATCAACAAGGTTCTTGTTGATATCAACTGGACACACGAAAAACATCTTAGGACGTGGATTTAAAGTAAGAGAGTTAATTAATAATTGACCTGTAGCGGTGTAAACAGTTTGCCACGAAAGTGAAGTTTTTACTTCGAAAATGCACTCAACTCGTTTTCCTTTGCTTGAATATAGGTCAATCTGCTGGTTATTGTATGCTGGAATACCCAAAACTTCGATTGCATTCTTTAAAGCCTCAACGACAATACCGTGATTGCAATCGGCAAATATTTCTTCCGTAAGGTTATATTTTTTGCTTCCACGAAATTCTGGGCGGTATTGTCTATCTGATATAGTTGGCTTGTTTAGCTGACGGGCAATAGTTTTGATTCGATCAATCTCCTTCACAAACCAACATAATTGCTCTCCCAAATTAGATGCTTCAAGCTCTGTAACAGGTGCGTACCTTTTTATATGACCATCAACATAGACGTCTTCAAGCTCACCACCTGTATAATTTTCAAGAACCAATCCTTTGCCCACCCCTTTAGTACCACCTCCGATTTTACCACTATGTAAAAGGTAGATTCGATTATCGGCATCTGCACCCCAAAGGCCTGCGGTACGAAAATTTATGCCTCGAAGCGGCATATTAATCTCGCAGGCGATATTCAAATTGTTTTTGTCATATGGATTCTCAAGTCCAAAGGCATTCCAATATCGCTTTGAGTATTTTTTACCTGCGAAGTCTGAATACCACCAAAGTCCAAGCTCCTCAGAATAAAAAATGTCACAATCCCAATGTCCTTGTGGAAATATAATCCGTCTAGAAAGTTTGACACAACCATACTCTCGTAACCTTTTGAAAAGTCGTGTGTTATGCTTCCTTACGGTAACCTCTGATATTATCGCTTTTAACATGACGTTTTGCTATATTAAACAATATGAATATATAAACATTCCATAGTATTTTATACAAATAACACACTATAACTCGAGCAAGTATTGTTCAAAACAAAATACTGTATAAGGCTTGGCGAAGGTAATAAACAGCATAGACCTCACGGACGACAGCCTTCATATTCGGCACAATTTTGGTACTAATACAATAGTTTATTTCCTTATCTTTAGTATTGAACCTAATACAGTTTTGTTTATAGTATTCTTTTTGTCTTTCATTTCAGTTTCTGTCATTGCATTATATTCTACTCTGACACGATAGCCCTTGGTTCTTATTTCACTTGTCGCTTCTTTTGCCGCCTGTTCATCCAAGTAGACGAAAAATTGCTCCGGCTCAAAAAACAATAACTTTTCTTGTTTAGTACTTGTGAATGTCGTATCTGCTGCCTTTCGGATATTCTCAATGATTTTCTTTTCGCTTGAACAGCATACAACAAGGTCATATCCAGCAGATAGACATTTCTCTAAATTATGTATCTCCCATTCGGTTTCCGTTGTAACGGATATTTCACAGGCTACCCGCTTACCGTTTCGTTCAAGACTTACATCTACTCTGCCTTTGCCGTCTGGTGTTGGCGCTTCCAATTTGGTAATATAGCCTCGTGATTCAGCCATTTTTTTAATAAAATTTTGCAGATAGCGGTGTTTGCTCTCTTCTTTTTTCTTTTGTTCTTCTTTAATATCAGCAATAGGTATTGGTATCGATACAGGTTCTTGTTTAGGAACGGTTTGCTGTTTTGGAATAATAATGGTTGTCGCTTCATCCTTTTGTATATCTATGGGCAATTCCTCTTGAAGCACCCCAAGCAATGCCTCAACCTCTTCTTTTGGTGTGCCGTACTGCTGCCGGGATCGTTCAATGACTGCCTGTGTCCTTGCTTTTGCTTGTGTAGTCTCAATATGTTGCAGGGGAATAGTCGTCAGGCTGAAATCATAATCCGGCCGCTCGATGCGTCCTACAGCTTCCCCGGTATGCAGGTTCTCCAGGTCTTCCCGCGTAAAGAAGGAGAAGCCGCTCTCGAAGCGCTTCGCATCTGTATCTCCCAGCCTAAAACATATCCTTGTTCCCGCATTAGCGGCCACGGCACTGGCCAGTTCCGTATCGTACTTGGCAAGCTGTTGCATGTCCTGGTGGGCCAGTATCAGGCCCAAATGGTACTTCCTGGCCCCAGATAATATCGCGCTCATGGAGGGCGTGATGAAATTTTGGAACTCGTCTATGTAGAGGAAGTAATCCCTGCGCTCCTCCTTGCCCTTGGCCTGTCTTGCCATTGCAGCCTGGTAGAACTTGGTGATGAAGAACGTCCCTAAAAGATAACTATTTTCTGTCCCGATAAGCCCCTGCGACAGCTTGACCAGCACGATCTTCTTACTATCCAGTATGTGCTCGAAGTCCAGCCCCTCCTTTTGGGCAACCATGTTGCGGATGAGCTTAGGCCGCAGGAAGGTGTCTAAACGGGTCAGGATGGGCCCTATAGAGCCGGATTTAAGGAGGGGATACTCCTTCTGCCAGTAGTACACGATGCTCGGGTCAGATACGCCTTTGAGGTAGCTGTCCCGGAAGCCCTTTTCCACCAGGAAGCGCCGGAGGTCTACCAGTGTTCCGCCCTGCCTGCTCTCTAAGAAGGCCAGTATGGCATTGGCAAAGACGCTGTTCATCTGGTCGCCCCAGCTCGTACTAAGGCGTTTAAAGACGGCTACGAGATCGGAGGAAAGAATGTCCTTCTCTATCTCCGAATGTGCATTGAGTATGTTGAAGCCCACCGGGTAGGCCCCGTCTGCGGGGTCTATAAGGAGGACATCGTCAATGCGGGATTCCGGTATGTAGGGTAATATGCTCTCGATAAGGTCACCATGCGGGTCTAATACACAAAGCCCCTCGCCATTTTGTATGTCCTGGCAAATGATACTCTGCAAGAAAGTGGACTTGCCCGTGCCGGTTGCGCCTATGATGTGGGTGTGTTTCAATCGCTGGGCATTGGAGACGGTAACCGGTTTTTCCCGGCCGGCATGGGTGTTCAGGCCGAGTACCAGCTTGTGACCTTCTGTGATGTCTGGGGCTGCTTTGGTCTTCCGTGCATCCCGTTCCAGTTTGGCGCTGGTAACGAACTCGGAGGGAAGGTGCACGATGGTCGCCAGCTCCCGGCTGTTTAGGAGCATGCCCAGGCGCTGCGATTCCCGGAGCAACAGGTTGTCTACATTCTCCTGGAAATCCTCACCGGGAGGGTTCAGGGGAATGAGGGAGTTGTAGGAATTTGTATAAACGCGAACGAACGCACTTTCTACTGATTTCGAGAGCCGGTACACACTCTGTTCTGAAGTGCTGCTTACGAATGTCCGCAGCACGACCGCGTGAAGCGGTGTGGAGATCTTCTCTTTGGCAAGCTGTACCATCTCCGGCGCATCTGCAAAGAAGGAAGACTTGCCATCAGTGCCTATGACAGAGCGCATGATGCTCTCCGCCCAGGGGTTGACGGTGCCTTTAAAGAGCACTTGTATCACGGCATATTCCTGTTCCTGCAAGTTTTCCAAGGTTGCAAAGAGACCGATGAAAGGGTCTATATCCAAACGGTCCGTCATGGTGAGCGGCCGCATGAACTCATCTCGCAGGCCATAGTCCTGGGTATAGCCCAAGACGCCTTGGTTTACGATCTCCACTATGCGGTCCGGATGCTCCGTGATGATACATTCGGGGAAATAGGCTTTGACCTGGCTCTGTACGTAGGCCGCGTCCGGTGTCCTGCAGACCAGTTGCAGGGAGATGCAAGTAGTACTGCCGATGATCTCAAAGCTCAAGGGGTAGCGGGTGTTGGAGAGCATCAGGAGCAGTTGTGCCGTTTCCTGCGCCCCGACCTTGTAGCCTTTGGGGACGGTGAGGGTAAAGACCTTGAATGGGTAGGTGCGGTCAAAAAGGTATGGGGGAAGCGGTTCGCTGCTTTCCTCTATGATCTCCGGCTTCTTTTTGGGCAGGAAGGCGTTTACGATGTGGCCAAGAATAGTTGGACGCTTGCCATCGTCCGGGACGGGCACGGGTGGCACCCAATGGCCAAAGAAGGGGACAAAAGGTGGTTCCAGGTCTACGGACAAAGGGTATGCCTCCCAGCCGCGGCAGCGGATCTCCCATTCATAGAATTGGGTAGTAAGCCGTTCTGAAAGGGACGGCTGCATTTATACCGGCTGGATAGTGGAAGGGGCGGCCGCGTCTATTGCTGGTGCAATATCCACGCGGCTGGCAGTGGCGGCCGTCATACGCTGTATGGCATGGTCTACGCAATATTTTACCGTTGCCTGGAACATTGCTTCTGTATCTAGGGTGTAAAAGCTTTTACGGAAGTATACGGCTGCGACCCATTTCCCGATTTTAGGTAGACGCATTAAAAAGTCCTGAAAGAAATTCAGATGCTGCCCGTGCCGGACGGAAATAAAGAAGTCGGTCCCGAATGGCGATGCACAGACCAAGACCATCTGGTCGTCATAGACTATCTGTAAGTACTGTCGTGACGAGAATAAGTTTTTGTCAGAATAATGCACACGGCTCATTTCAAGGTTTTTTATCTTCTTTTCCTTGATCGTTTCCTCCACAAAAGTATAGAAGTCAGAGACAGAATAGTGCTGATCGGCAAACGGTTGATACCAGGTGTTGGTGATGTTATCAAAGCTGCGAATCGGGCTGACGAAGTATGAAATGATGACCCATATAACAATGAAAATAAAAAGGTACCTGAGTACCGCAAGAATGAAATCTGCCATAGTAATATATTTTGCTGTGAAAAAACATTAAATACATTCTTGAAGAATAACAAAAAGACGAACTAGATAGATAAGGTGTCAGCTAAATAGCCTATAACTTTTTCTTTAATTAAATCTCTTATCTCGCATACTTTATTATAAGTACAATCTATCGGATTAGCTATCTCCCAATAAACGACTTTCGCATTGTTTAACAAATATTGCGGCCAGGTTTCCTTTTCAGCCATTACAATAATTTGATCAACATCTTTCAACAACTTACTGTTAAGTTGTTTTCTTCTATTTAAAGACATATCTATTCCCAGTTCTTTCATGGAACGTATATCATTAACCGCTTTATCAAAAGAATCTGTAATTAGCTTACCATTATTTTCGCCAACCATTGTGCCACATGAATCGGCTTCTATTCTCCCGTGCGAAAAGGCATTACAAAATTCCTTTGCAATCTGGCTTCTACCTATATTTCCCCGGCAGACAAATAATACCTTCACCAGGGAAGTAAAGCATATAATTCATATAAAGTCAAGGCATCTCACCAAGCCCTTATGATATATGCGCCATTAGCCCATTTCTTCAAAATAGCTCCATGCTAAACCATGAGAAACACTGTTTAAATAATCTCCTGACCTTAATTTAGATTTTCCAAACTTATGTACGATAAGATCAATTATTGACCTCACTTGGGCAGAGCCTCCTGTAATAAAAACCGTGTCAATAGTATCAGGATTTATCAGATGCCTGTTTAAAAATGTGTTTAAGTAATCGCCGATTTTCTTAATGTTAGGTCTAATAACTTCAATGTAGTTCTCGATTGAAACCATCCGGTCTATAAGAATAGATTCTTTATCGAAATGAAACGAACTGTTATCGTTATTGGAAAGCCGTATTTTTGTTTTTTCTATTTCTCTGAAAATTGAATACCCAAGATTTTTTTCGATTAAAATTTTCAGGTTCATCAACTTCTCGCTTCTTCCGGTAAGAACGTAGTACTTTTCTATCTCATGCAACAGCTTTCGTGTATTAAAAAAATTCATTTTTTCCCATGAGGTAATATTGTCGAACAATGCACCAGGTACTTCAAGCATTTTTCCCGGAGTTGATTCATAAGGCAAATGCTTGCCAAAATAAGGGGTAATGACACTTGTCATAAACGAAGAATCAAAATTATCTCCACCGATATAGATGCCTCCCTGCGCGATAATGTCATTTTTCCGTGTACTATTTTTATACCGTTCTGGCCCAAGATTCATTACTGTAAAATCAGATGTCCCTCCACCAACATCCGCTACCAAAACGGTCTCGTTTTTACTTAGCCCCCGCTCATATGCAAAGGCCGCGGCAATAGGCTCCATCTGGAATATAATATTTCGGAACCCGGCATTATAGGCAGCTTTCCTTAAACGTTCCTCCGCCATTTGATCTTTAATATGATCTTCATCGAAAAAAACCGGCCTCCCTAAAATCACTTCAGTAATATCGTCATCTATAAAATCGTCAGCCTTCTCTTTCAAGTACTTAATAATAACTGTAACTAAATCCGAAGCTGAATAGGTTTTATTGTATATCCTAGTCTCAAAGAAATTCGTTCTGGGAAGGATTCTCTTAACAGATTTCATAAATCTGCCTGTCATCTTGTTTCCCAGGTAAGCATCAATTGCCGACTGGCCAACAAATGAAAGAATCTCAGTACTGTTTTGAGGCTGAATGAAAAAAAGTAGGGAAGCCTCGTTAAATGTCCTGACAACTTCCATGCGTTCTACATCTAGTATAGATAATGCAGAGTTTGTAGTCCCAAAGTCTATACCATAAATATATTTGTCCAAATTCTTATATTTTACTGAAAAATTATTTTAAGCACATCATTTCGCCATGTAGTTCTTTCCACCACGTATCCATAATACTTAATACTTGCCTGAAGCCACTTTCAAAATGTGCTAATTTTTCCTCAGTGTCAAGATAAATGCTGCAAACCTCCTTTAATCTATTTTCATGGCCAATTTCAATATCACTTATGTGGGATTCAAAATAAAACTTTATACACTCCGGTACTTTGACATTTACTAGTTCAAAACATTTTTTGACATATAAGTATACCATTTCTAATTCAGGAGTAGCTGAACTTTCTAAAGCATACGTACTCCCAGCTACAAAACCAGGATCAATATTATTTACACACTCCTTGATATCTTTAATAAATTTTATTGTCGCGCACGATTGTTCCAAATCGCAGATGTCAATATTTAGTGATTCCTTGAAGCCCTTTCTGAGCAAAATGTAATGTGGCATTTTATCAAAACTGGCATCTAGTAAATGTTCCCCATGGTTTCCTAGTTCTTCTGTTATATTAAGAACAATTTCGGCTGACAATAAATCCCAAGAAAAATATTTTACTACCAAATTTGCATCCAATAAGAAAGGCACAATGTTTTTTGAAAAAAATGTATATTGTTTGAAGACATGGAGCAATTGAATATGTTCAAAAGAATTCATGCCCGCATAGATTGGATTAGCATGGAGATTAACTGAAATAAAATCCTCAACCATTGTGTTGTTCAAATTAGTTACTTTTGAAAAAAAGTGATTTTTCATTTTGTTAGCTTTAGTGTTAATAATTTATTTCTATGTTTGTTTGTGCCGCGAATAGTCTTACGATCGGAATTAAATTGGGCACTACTGATAAACTGGTAAATCCAGACCTTATACAAAATTCAACTGACGACTTCGTGCTGGCATGTTCTCCGCATATTCCAATATGAATTTTGGGGTTGCCTTTTTTCAACCGCTCTATTGAAGTCTTTATTAATTCTTGCACTGCTATATCCAATTCCGAAAATGGGTTTTTCTCAATAATTTTCCTGTTTAGATATTCGAATAAAAACTTTTTAAAAATATCGCCTCTGGAAAAAGCAAAAACCTGCGCAGTGAGATCATTTGTACCAAAAGAAACAAAATCAACTTCTCGGGCAATATATTCAGAAACCAAAGCAGCACGGGGTGTTTCTATCATCGCCCCTAACTCGTACTTAATTTCTTTTTTTCGAGCTATTGAGTTTATTGCATTCTTGACATTGATGATCTCCGTATGATCTACCACCATTGGAATGATGACTTTAGGAATAATTTCAATTCCATTCTCTTTCATTTTGAGCGCAGCATTAAAAATTGCCGTTACTTGCATCACGATTAATTCCGGGTTTGTTATTAATAACCTACATCCTCTATGTCCCATCATAGGGTTTCTCTCCTCAAGGAAATCAATACAATTCTGGATTGCTTCAACTGAAATGCTTAGGTCCTTAGATAGTCTGCAAATTGTTTCTTTGTCCTTTGGCAGAAATTCATGCAAGGGAGGATCAAGCAAACGAATAATGACGGGTAGCTTTCCCATTAATGTGTATAATTCGTAAAAATCTTGTTCTTGCATGGCCTGAAGCCGCTCTATTGTTGCCTTTTGGTGATTTTCGGAAGCCAATATCATTTTCCTGAACTCATGAAGACGATCAGGGTGAAAGAACATATGCTCTGTCCTTGGTTCTATGCCAACTGCATTCAACCGCAATGAGGTTTTCGCTTCTTCAAAGGTGTCGGCATTACCATGAATTTCTATATCCAAAAATCTATCAATCCATTTTAACGCCTTCTTTATTATAGATTTGTTTATTTTTTGAATTTTGATTTTACCTTTAAGAATATTCCCATTAAAAGCGTCCAATGAAATTTCATCTCCAGCGAAAATAGCTTTACCCTTCGATTCTAGTTTACTCCCATCAAATGAGGTTTGTTCTACGCTTGTAATAAGTGCTTTACCCATCCCCCTGGCAACAATAACTGCATGAGAGCTTAGATCTTCTTTTGTAGCAATGATCGCGTCGATATGTTCAAATTTGGATAGATGGTCATTGGTAATATTTTCTGTGTAAAAAATAATTTTGTTACTCTTTTTTTTATTGTTCACACAGTCTTCTATTGAAAAATATATATTGCCCACAACGGCACCATATGATGCAACTTTCCCAGATGCGAAAATCATGTCTTTACTATATTCGTCAAAATGAGGCATTGTTGACATCAAAAATGATTTTTCATCAATTTGCAGTACGGCATCACTTGAGGAGATGTTTCCACTATCAACTTTTTGGGATAACTCTGAAAAGAATAATTCAAGCTCTTTTGTTGTCATATTTTCTTAAAACCAGCAATTCATTTGCTCTGTTTTACACATAAATATGCTGAGAGTTGTTGAACCCCAATAATAGAATTTGTATTCAGCTATTTTTCTTTTCTGAAAGGCAGATTTTTATTTCTTAACAGAATTGTGTTTCAGGAATTGCAACCTATCTTCAAAATCATTTCTGAAGTCTCTCCCTATGGGAATAGTAATATTTGCGCCTTTAAGTGAAACACTTGCATTTTCTATGCTTTCAAGTCGCTCTATATTTATATGAAATGACTTGTGCACTTTAATCAAAGGCGGATATCCAAGGCGGGCAATTAATTTATTTGAACTTAATGAAATCAAATAAAAGCTGTCAGATGATTTCCCATTGGCCTCAAAATGGATTTCGGAATATGCAGTATCTGCTTTTATGTATAAAATATCAGCTAATAATAGCTTTTTATAAAATCCTTCATGCGTTTGAACAAAAAGTCTATCTAAAACTTTATAAGCTATCTGATCAAAATTTGAATGTGATGGTGACCTTTCTTGGTGAAGAACCGCAAGTTCTATAGCATGTAACAATGCCTCATTGCTAAATGGTTTTGATAGGTAATTTTGCGGAAAGGTCATTTTTGCCTTTTGAAATATATCTTCATTTTCTATTTGAGTAATGTATATTATTGGAATGGCATATTGCTTGCTTATTGTTTTCGCAATATTGATACCTTCAACTTTCCCATTTAAACAGATGTCCATCAATATAAGATCGGGCATATTTTCTTTAATTGCCTCTAAAGCTTGCATCTCAGAAATAACCGAAGCAGTAACTTCATAACCTCTTTCATGTAAAACTGCCTTTATATTTTCAACGGTAAGAAGCTCATCTTCAACCAAGAGTATTTTAACTGGTCCCATAAGCTAATTTTTTTTTGATAAATTCAATAATATGTGTCGTACCGGAATCTGTAGAAATTGTTTCCCAAATGCCATCCAATTGTTGAACTAGTGTCTCTACTAAAAATAAGCCCAATCCTTTCTTTAACAACAGGCTTTCATCAATGTTCCAATGGCCTAAATTATCTGTTATCTGTAATTTATAGACAAGGTTTTTTTCTATTAACTGTATTTCTACATTAGGCTTTTCGCTTGTGCTTGCAGCATATTTATAGAGGTTGGTAACCAATTCATTTATAATTAGACCAATAGGGATGGCTCTATTAATATCAAGACGCAATTTCTGAATTTTCATAAACACCTCAAATGCGCTGGATTTGTCAGCATATACCATCTTGAGATTAGTTATAAGCGCTTCAATGAAGTCTTTCATATTAATTGAGCCATTAAACCCATCTTTATGCAGAAGCTTGTGAATGATATTTATGGACTGAACCCTGTCTATACTGCCTTGTATTGAGGATTTCTGGTCTTCGTCCTTGGCAATACGAAGTTGCATCTGAAGCATATCAGTTATGATTTGCTGGTTATTTTTTACACGATGGCTTAATTCGTCTAATAATGTTTCAACTCTTTGTTTAGCTTTCTTTTTTTGTTTGTTTGAGCGAAATAGGAGAATTGTTAGCAAGGAAAGCAATACCATTATGACTACTGAGAGGGTGATAAAATACCATTGTGTGCTGATCTTGTTAGCCTGGATGACTCCCAGTTGTTTGGATTCAAAGAGCTCTTTTTCTTTTTGCCTGGTCTCAAACTGGGTTTGCATCCTGGATATTTCCGCTGCCAGGGTCGAATTAAAAAGGCTATCCTTTAAGTAGAGACCATCATCTGCATAATCTAAAGACAGTTTATAGTTCCTAAGTTTTTGGTAAATTTCTGCAAGGAGTATGCTATTATCCAGTCGTTGTTTAAGAAAACCCGTTTGTGGGCTTGCTTTACGTGCCTGGAGTGCTATATGTTCTGCCTTGGGGATGTCATTCGTTTGGAGATAAAGCTTAGCCAATAGGTTTGACGTTGTTAGGTAACCGTCTCTATCTCCCAATGAGTCCCGTAAATCAAGTGCTTGTAAGAAATAGGGCTCTGCCTTGTTAAACTCTTTCAATTCCAAATAAGTTTCTGCAATATTGTTGATACTGGTTGCCATAGCTTTGGAATGGCCCAGTTTCTTTTTTATTTCAAGAGACTGAAAATAGTAGGACAGTGCTTTTTGATCCTCCTGCTCGTTTCTGAAAATATTACCTAAGTTATTGAGGCTGCCAGCAATCCCGACAGAGTCATTTTGTTGTTTTCTTAATTCCAATGCTTTAATATGATAAGTCATTGCCTCATCGAACCGGCTTAATGCTCTTAGTACATCACCTAATATTGTATATGCAGCAGCCAGGTCTTTGGATTGCTTTGTTAACTCCAATATTTTCACTGCCTCTAGACACTTCCTGAATGCTTCCTGGAAATTGCCCTGGCTTTTAAGAGCGGTACCCTCATTAATTAAACCTTGAGCAAGTCGCAGCGAATCTTTATGCAGGAAAAATACCCGGTTGGCGAAACTGTAGTAATATAGCGCACTGTCATAGGCTCCTTTTTCATTAAAAATCAATCCAACATTGTTTAATGCAATTCCAAGATTTACTGAATCTGGCTTCTTCATCGCCAAATCAATAGTTTTTTTAAAAGAAGTTTTGGCCAGATCAGCTTTACCAAGTTTCCAATAGAGCGTAGCAATAAGCCTGGAACATTCTATGTGCAGTTGTTCATTATCGTGTGAAATTGCTTGTGAATCTGCAATGAGTGCAAAGCTCAGTCTTTGATTTAAGCTCAGTGCAGTATTTTCAGCATTATTTATGTTCTTAAGTATAATCGAGTCTGCTTCCTGTGCTCTCTCATGGTTACCTGATCGGCAGCTGAATAAGCACATAAATGTAGCTCCCAGGATTATCTTTAAGGTAAATGACATGCTGTGATAGTTTCCTCCAATGTATAAAAAATATCCCATCCGAATGTTTAATTCAGATGGGATAGAAGAGATAATACAAGCAATGACAACTAATTATTGCAGTGTATCTATCCTTTGAGTTAAAGAATCCACAATATTCACGCTGGCATTGATACCTGTATACCCGGTATGGAATATAAACAAATCCCATTCTCCGAACTGAGGCAATGTAAGCATGCAAAGCCCGGCGCTATTAGTTATACCACTTATCGTATCGGTACCCTTTATTGCCGCGACATGTGTATCGCTTAAAGGTGAATTACCAGTGGTTACTGCTTTTTCCATAAGGATTGGAGGTTCGTCATCGTCACCCCCGGACCCATATCCCGAAACCTGAGTTGTTGTTTCTCTGGCTGGTACAATTGGCAGCTGTGGATCGCTTTTCTTATTACAACTAAAGATTAAAAGGCAGAACAAAGCTGCTAAAATCATTATCTTGGTTTTCATTTTTTTTTATTGTTTTAGAAGCGGCAAAGACATACCTTTCCATAGCCAACATTTTATTAGTTAGCGTCAGGGTGTAATCTGCCGTGGTTAATTAATAAGGGGAATGGTAAACCTGCGTCAATCCTTAGTTATTCAATAGGCCATTATGAACTGCTTATTCCCCAATAGCATTCACATAAGAACCGAAGCAGGTTTGTTGTATTCATAAGATGTTCGCGTATCAGTGCTGTTTTGATTATCTTGTCTGCAGGAAATAGCACCGAATCACCTCATAAATTCCTTTTAATAAATCTGTTTTGTGTTTCTGATGTAAAACTAAATTGCTGGGAGGCAACAATAATCATGTTAGGGTGTTCATAAAAAGTTCTTATCTTTTTCAATAAATATTGCACCCATATGAATGGCGTAAACCCATACTTAGAATTGCTAAAAAAAGAATTGCTACGCAAGTGTATCTCTATTGATACATCTATCAATGAACTCCGAAAATTGAAGCTTGGTGATTTTAAAAAGATGTCCAAAATAATTCAGGATACTTTAGATAATGGTGATTTGCTATCAGAAGAAGAAAAAAAAGAAAGAATCAATTTTACAGTTTCTGTAAGTACCCTGAGACGTTTGTTTAAATATGGATATTCTATACAACCTATGGAAGAAAGGGTATTAAACACCTTGAATAAATTTTGTTGGTTTTTAGGTCATGAGAGTTGGGAGATATTTGTTAGTAGCAAAAACAAACAACTACAAATCAAGCGTACAAATATTGAGACTATTTTGGCCAGTGTTGTTACTAATGCTAATAAAGCGGAATTTGGTGCGTATAAACTTTTACCTCATATTAAAACCGCTACACTGCTGAAATACCTTGAAGAAACTGGGACGGCCTATAAACGTATATATAACATCTTAGTTCGCCATAAGAAGAGAGGGTGGGTGATAAACAATGATGATAATCCATCGGGATACCAAATGAACAAACTATGGATTGAGCGATTTTCTGAAAAAGAGGCGATAATAAAAACAGAGGAATATTGGTATTTGCGTTGGTTCGAGGTGGCAACTGGTAAATACAGAAATATCTACAATGAGCAAAATACTCAAACTTGGACTTTGATTTTTAAAAGTGGAACATGGAAGGTAGTTAGTACCTATTATCCTCCACGTAAAAAAAAGGGGGGGATAAAATCGTTTTGAAATAATTACTGCGGGTGGGCTGATACAGCACTAAACGGAACAGAAGTAGCACTGTCAATCATGAGTTTTAGACACATAGAATACTTAGGTAAATTGATCAAATCCTCAGCATCGAATACAGGATAAAACTCTTTGGCCAGGTATTCGGCATCTATGGCCCCAACCCGGAAACAAATGATCGTCCCAACGTTTCCGAAGATGGCTGTCCGTATCCGTTCATCCAACTGCTCAATGTACTGATGTGCCATAAACAGAGACAGGGCGTACTTCCTAGCTTCGGCCAAAATGTCTGCAAAGGATAAAGTGAGAAAACTTTGAGCCTCGTCTATATAGCAATAGAAAGGCACGCGCTGCTCTTGTGATAGCCGTGCACGGTACAAAGCGGCCTGCTGTATTGTGGAGAGGATCATTGAGCCAAGCAGGGAACTGGATTCCTCGCCTAACTCTCCTTTAGACAGGTTGCAAATCAGTATCTTCTTCTTGTCCATGATCTCCTGCAAGCGCAAATCCCGTGCTTTTTGGCCAACCGTAGCCCGCAGCGGCGCGCTGGCCAGAAACAAGCCAGTCTTGTTGAGAATAGGACTTATCGCCTCCATACGGAACGCCTTATTATACTTAGCAAACTCTTTGTCCCAATAATCAAGTATGTATTGTTCTTTTACATGAATCAGTGCTCGGTTTCGATAGTCTTCATCCGTAAGGAGGGGCTGTATGTCTAACAGCGTGGCATCAGGCACCCAAAGCAGGGTCAGGATCGCATACCGCAATATGTACTCCATTCTCGGTCCCCAACTGTCGGCCCATATCTTCTTGAAGGCCGACACCAAGCCGGAGGCAACAAGGTGGTGATATTTCGGATGTATCCCATGCAGGGGATTAAAGGCAATGACATTGTCCATATCCCTCGGATTGAAATAGACCAGGTCTTTCTTCCGCCATTCCGGTATGCGTTCAATAAGCTCCACGGCAATATCTCCATGCGGGTCGAGAATGCATAACCCGTTGCCCCGGTTAATGTCTGACAGTGCCATGTTTTTGAGCAAGGTGCTTTTACCGACACCCGTTTTGCCGATGACATACATATGTCCTAACCGGTCTTTGTCTTTGATACCGAATTTCAGGTTGGTGTTCCGGTAGTTGGTGATGCCGATAGGTGTAATGCCTTCTTCCATACTTCTACTCTATCGACCTAGCTAATTTTCAGTAGGCAGAATAAATTGGCACAGGCGGCAATTTTTTCGTCTATAAGCAATTCTTTTGTTCCGATAAACTGTACATATGGCCCTCTCCCCGGAATACCTGCAAAAGTTCAAAACGGAATATTTCAAGGCATATGGTATTGAGCTTTCAGAGGAACAATTACAGGACAAGGCCTTCAAACTACTTCGGCTGGTACAATTAGTAATGGAGATAAGTAAGCTGGAAGATACTATTGAAAACCCACCCGATACAGGGTATAATCAAAGCGTTGACCCGCTATAGTGCATTAGTAAGCTCAAAAGAGGCAGTCTGCCGCTAGTGCACTGTCTCCGGACACACAGCGGGTCAACACAGACTGCTCCTTTTGTATGTCCCAATCCCAAAATGAAAAAATCACATACTTCCTCTATGCCCGAAAGTCCTCGGATAGCGAGGATCGGCAGGTGCAATCCATAGAAGACCAGATACGCTGCTTAAAGGAACTGGCAATAAAACTTAACCTCCAAGTAAAGGAGGTATTTACAGAATCTAAATCAGCCAAAAGCCCGTATCAGCGGCCTGTTTTTGGGGATATGATAAAGCGCATCGAAAAGGGCGAAGCCAACGGCATTTTGTGCTGGAAGCTCGACCGCCTTGCCCGTAACCCGGTAGATGCCGGGGCAATCTCCTGGATGCTGCAAAACAGTATATTGAGGCACATCAAGTCCCATGATGGAAATTTCTTTCCCTGGGATAACACGCTTCTGCTCTCCGTGGAGTTTGGTATTGCCAACCAGTACATCATTGACCTAAGAAAAGCATGTAAACGGGGACTGGAAGGGAAGGCATTGCGCGGCTGGATGCCGACCATGCCGCCTGCCGGTTACCTCAATGACAAGAACACCAATACCATTGTCATAGACAAGGAGCGGTTTCCCCCTATCCGCAAAATGTGGGATCTCATGCTCACCGGCAGCTACAACCCACAGCAAATACGCGAGATAGCAAACAAAGAATGGGGCTACCGTACCCGGCAATTCAAGCGGCAGGGAGGTGCCCCGCTTGCCACCTGTACGCTGTATAAGCTGTTCACCAACATTTTCTATACAGGCATGTTCGAATGGGGCGGTCAGCTTTACAACGGCAAACATACGCCCATGATAACCGTACAGGAATACGACAAGGTGCAAGTGCTCCTCGGTAAACGAGGCAGGCCCCGACCCAAAGAACACACTTTTGCCTTTACCGGTTTAGTACACTGCGGCGAATGCGGCTGCATGATCACCGGCACGGAAAAATACAAGGTGGTTAAAACGACCGGGGAGGTCAAAATTTATAGCTATTACCACTGCACCAAAAAGCGGCGTAGTCTTAACTGCCGTCAAAGGCCGATGACCATGCAGGAATTCAACGCACAGGTGCAAGCCATACTGGAGACCATCGCCATACCGGAAGGACTTTACCAGGTAGTAACAGAATACATAGAAGGGTCACACGCAGCCGAGGCGGAAGCTGCGGCCAGGAAACGGGATATGCAGACCGCTTCTTTGGCGAAAACGAAACGGGAATTAGAGAACCTTACCAAAATGCGGTACAGGGATTTGATTGACGATAACACCTTCCTCAAAGAACAGGAGGTATTGCAGGAACAGCAAATACGGCTGAAACAGGAGCTATTGGAAAGTACTGATAGTGCAGATACCAGTAATAAGCGGCTCATTGAGCTATTCCGATTCGCGCACATTGCCGCCAAAAACTTCCCCAATACCTCGGCAAGGAAGAAAAAAGAGCTGCTCGTCACACTTGGCTCGAACTGTCTCGTAAAAGACAAAAAACTCTTTATTGAAGCCGAAAAATGGGTAAAAGTGATGCAAAAAATCTTTCCACCACTTAGGGCTGAATTTCAGCGGCTCGAACCGATAGAATCCCCTTATTTTTCAGGGGACAATCCTGAAATTCAGCCCTTCTTTCTCACTTTGCGGAGGGCCGTAGAAGATGTTCGAACTGCACTATTGAAAGGTAATTGCTCGGGAACCGACAATCAGTCTGCCTGAAAGTACTATGTCCCGATAAAGCCAGTTTACTCAAACGCAATCGTTGTGTGTAGTAGGAAAATTTTGCTTAAGCCAGCAATCATTTTCAAAATGATATTTCTTCAAAAAAGTTTAGGAGAAAATTAAATCGCATCGGTTATCATAAAACCAGCGCAGTATCTCCCGGGTAAAAACCTGGGATTTGTTGCGCCTTTTATTTTTTGACTTTGACGACTGTGCCAAATTTTTCCTACTTACCTGCCGTTGTGGTCATTGATACCTTAAAGTCATGGCTCGCAGGCAAAACAACTATTACAATCGCTTGAAAAAATATCGCTGTCGCATGGGGCTTAGCCAGAAAGAAGTGGCCAGGCGTCTTGGTCATGCCGATACGAGCCTCATTTCCCGTTGGGAGAACGGACGAACAAACCTTAACCTCGAAAATGCACTCCGGCTCTCCAAGCTCTACAAGACACTCGTTAATGAATTGGTTTACGAACTGGACCAGGAGATTGGCAAAGAGCTATTTCCGGCTGAACGGAAAATAAGACCTCGCGGACGAGACCCATGAGTACCTGACTATTATGCTTTTTCTTTCACCGGTTTGCCATTGTCGGCAAACGCTTCTTCTTTGCGCTCTATTCGTGCATTTCCCTTATTAGTAACGACGTCTACGTTTATGTATATACGTTATACGTAACGTAGGCTTTATCCCCACTATTTGAGTAATCCGGCAATAGCTTTCCACAGTTTTTGCCGAAGAAGTACATTATGTCTAACCAACT
>CAZQYO010000015.1:0-20680 GCA_964597415.1 uncultured Chitinophaga sp. | reverse complement strand
GAGGGAAAGAAATAGTAGAGTCTAAGCGCATGGCCAAGCCCCACTCTCCATCAATAGCTACAAAACTGCCTACCTTACTCGAGTCTTGAATACGATTAGTCCACACTGCCTGCGCAGTAGGGTTGCCTTTGAAGAATATGACCCCACCTGCTTTGCCTTTGCTAAGAAGTGACACCACCGAATCCATGTTATAATCTTTGCCATCGGTGTAAGCCGCCAGCATAAAGAACTGGCCAATACGCTCTTCGGAAGTAAGGGCATTATACACTGAGTCCACCCATCGGGTGCAGGTTTTGTCGGTTTGCCAGTGAAGAAAATCGGGCTGACTAAAACCCCAACAACCCATCAGCAACAGGCCAACCAGCAGTAGCGACTTGCGGAAAGGGATAAAAGATGGAAAAGGGAAAGCGGTGAAACCCATACGCGCTAAGGAACAAAACATTTGGTAAGTGACTTGAAATAAGCAGAAACGACTTTTAGACTGTTTTATGTTGATTGTAGAAAATGAAGAGCCTCATGGCGGGTGATGAGATAGTAAATGAAGTACGGTAAAGAGAGACTTCGCTTTTATGAAAATATTTTTGAGTTTTTATGAGGAGGTGACAAGATAGAATTAGAATAACGAGTTTAGAAAATCAAATTACCGGAACAGTCTTTAAGTTTCCGGATAGGGAAAAGCTCTTCCTCCGGATCTCCGCTGGCTGTTGAGGTGTCTTTCCGGATAATCATTTTGTGTTTTATTGGCATTTCTGACAAACCTGCTTAAATTTAGTAGCGCCTAATCCCACTAACTGACTTTGATTTCCTGCTATGAAAAGTATTTGGAGTCAAGTTCCTCTTGTAAAAATTGTGCTGCCCTTAGTGGTCGGCATTGGAATAGAGATTGCCGCCACTACTATTTACAAATGCAGCAGTAGCTTTCTTTATGTGTTTACCGGGCTTTTGTGCTTAACTTTTGTCGGAGCCATTATTTCGCTCAGATTAAGTGTAAGCCATCAATACAGGTGGCAGAGGTGGATAGGAGTGTTGCATCTCCTATGGTTTATTTCTTTAGGTTATATGCTTTCTTGGCTACACTCCGAAATCAATTACCCCAATCATTTTGGAAAATTTTTAGGCAAGGAAAATTACTTCACCGCGATCATTGACCAACCACCTGTGTGGAAAGAGAAGATAGTGGCCGTAGTAGCTGAGGTAAAGGAAATAGGCGGTGAGGAAAAGAAATTGAGAAACGTGAAAGGCCGGATATTGCTGAATTTGTTGCGCAATGCAGAGAGCGAAAAATTGAACTACGGGGATCGCTTAGTGTGTCACAGCAAGGTAGAACTTTTTGATGAGCCACAGAACCCCGGTGAGTTTGACTTTAAACTGTACCAAAGCTTCCATCATATTTATCACAGCGCCTTTTTACGGGAGAAAGATTGGAAATTAATAGCAAGGGATAAAGGCAATCCGCTATTGGCAAAAGTGTATGTCATCCGACAAAAATTTCTTCAGATCTTACAAGTGTACATTAAAGCCCCTGATGATTTTGCAGTGGCCAGTGCCATGTTGCTGGGCTATCGAGATTTTATGGGTGCCGAACTTGTGCAGGCTTATTCAGGCACCGGAGCATTACATGTGCTTTGCGTGAGTGGACTCCATGTAGGAGTAGTATTCGTTATCTTGAATTTGCTCTTGGGCTGGGCCGATAAGAAAGGCACTAAATGGAGAATCGGAAAAGCAGCATTTATCATTTCTTTTATCTGGTTTTATGCCTGCCTCACCGGACTAAGCCCTTCGGTGATGCGAGCGGCCACCATGTTTACCATGATTCAGTCAGGGAAAGTATTGTTTCGCCATGTAAATATTTACAATGTCATTGCCGGCAGCATATTGGTGCTGCTATTGTTCAACCCTTTTATCATTACGGAAATTGGTTTTCGATTGAGCTATTTGGCGGTGATTGGAATTATTTATTTGCAACCGAAAATTTATTCTCTACTCACTGTAAAAAATTGGTTGTTAGATAAAGCATGGATCATCACTTCTGTTTCTATCGCTGCTCAGGTAGCCACTTTCCCCATCGGGCTTTATTACTTCCATCAATTTCCGAGTTTGTTTTTAATCTCCAATTTGGTAGTGATACCGGCCAGTAACATTATCCTCTTTTTGGGGGTGGGCGTATTTGTGGTTAGCGGGATTCCCTACGTAAGTGCTCTCGTAGGGCTGGCCTTAGCAAAAGTGATTTGGCTGCTCAATCACTTCATCTTTTTTATCACTACTATCCCTCACGCTTTGATTGGGGGCATTAGTATCAGTATGCCGGAGATGATTTTTGTGTATTTGTTTATCGTATTGCTCTGTAGCTACATAGAGTTTAAGCGACCTAAGCTACTATTAGCCGCACTAAGTCTCTTCCTCGCCATTTCCATTTTTTTTGCGGTGGATAGGGTAAGAAATAATGCCCGCAACGAATTAGCTGTGTACCGGGTCAACGGAAATCGGGCAATCGCCTTTATCTATAAAGGAACAGTGTGGCACGACTTTGACCACAAACTTTTGGAGAACAGTAGTGCCATGCTCTTTCACGTAAAACACCATTGGTGGCATTGTGGAGTGAAGGATGAAGCCCCCGCCTCCACTTTAAGTGCTGAGTTACCGTTCGGAAAGATTATCTGCTTTCAACACAAAAAAATTTTGGTGGTAGATAAAGAGGTAAAAAAAGTGCGGCAAGAGGTAGCTGAAAAGTTGAAGGTAGATTATGTGCTACTGTCGCATAATCCTAAAGTGTATTTAACGGAGCTTGCAAAGTTGGTAGATTTCAACGCCATCATTTTTGATTCGAGCAACAAAAACTGGCGCACCAAATATTGGAGAAAAGATTGTGCGCAATTAAACATTCCCTACTGGGATGTAAATACTCAAGGAGCCTTTATTACTTCGCTGTAAGGTGTATTTATTTCTGCCGATGATGGTGATAAGGCCAAAGGTGCAACGCATGAGTGGTAGAAATAAGAACTGAAATAAGAGAGGAATCATTGTATTTTAGGCGCAAGGTTATCTCCAATTTTTGTAAATGATAGGTGAGAAATACAAAGCCCTGATTGATTATTTTGCGGTTAAGGACATCGGGCTGAATTCTGAGCAGCTAAGAGCCAACCGACTGTTGGTGAATGTCTGTGTGCTTACTTCAATAGTCGCTCTATTTTATGTGCCTATGGCCTTGTTGGTCGGGTATCGGGTGGCGATGATTTTTATGAGTATTAGTTTTTTGGTGCACTGGCTGACTCTGTTCCTGTTTAAAAAGGGATTGAGTTATGATTTTTGCAGCCATTTGTACGTGTTCAATAATACGTTTATAGCAATCGTGCCTTGCGTGTATTTCAGCGGAGGTTTTTTATCACCGGCTATGCCTTGGTTTGCGCTAATCAATATCAATGCACTCATGCTATTAGGTCTTAGCCGTCCTACTTTTGGCTGGGTGGGAGTAAACTCGCTGATTATTCTCGTGTTTGCTCTGGCGGAAATGTGGCATTATCCTTTCCCGCACGATTACGCGGTGACACATTTTAATTTATTTCTTCTGCTCTGTGTGCTGGGCTTATCTATGATTATTCTGTTAGTGACTTCGGTATTTGAAAATACTTCGAGAAATACGCTGCACATGCTGACGCTATACAATGCAAAGGTAGAGGAGGAAAAACGCAGGTCGGATGAGTTGCTGTTGAACATATTGCCTCCGGCCATAGCTGACCGGTTGCGCTTAGGCGAGCAACCGATTGCCGATTATTTTGAAAATGCCTCGGTGGTGTTTATTGATATTGTGAATTTCACAGCCATCAGTTCAAATAACCCACCTAAACAAGTAGTAGAATTGCTGAACAAAATATTTACTCATATAGATAAGATATGCGCCAAGTATGAAATGGAAAAAATTAAAACCATTGGCGATAGCTATATGGCCGCCAGTGGAATTCCGGTAGAAAAAGCAGACCACGCCATCCGGGCTATTTGTTTTGCGCGAGATGTTTTGCAAGAGTTAGATGATTACTATACTCCCAATGGCGAAAAAATTTGTTTTCGGGTGGGGCTGCATGGCGGGCCGTTAATAGCGGGAGTGATTGGCAAGCAAAAATTTATTTACGATTTGTGGGGCGATACGGTGAACCTCGCTTCGCGGATGGAAAGCCAAGGGGTGATAAACACCATTCATTGCACGCACGAATTTAAATTGCTCTTAGATCATCAGCAGTTTGATACCAGCAAGTTTGAAGAACGCGGTTTGTTAGAAATAAAAGGGAAAGGGAAAGTGCGTACTTGGCTATTTAAGCGGCAGATGAAAGTTTCATAAACGGATAACCTGTCATTCTCTTTTTCAAAGATAAACTCTCTGCACAAACTACCCTTGTAGTTCGCGCGTTCTTCCTTCCTCTATTTCTTATAATCCCAATTTATGACACTGCAATTAGGGAGAGCGATGCGCAAAGGAGTGATTTGCTGCTTAGTGATGTTGTTATAACTGAGGTCGAGAAAGCGAAGTTGAGTCATGTGCTCAAGTTTACTTTTAAGGGTAGGGTAGTTGAGTTTGAGATTCATGCTGAGGTTTAGTTCGGTGAGGGCGGTGAGTTGTGCAAAGTCATCGGGTAGGGCAGTGAGTTCGTTGGCTTTAAGATCGAGCCATTGCAAATTTTTAAGTTGAGCAAAGGTGGCGGGAAGAGTAGCGAGAAGATTATCGCGCAGATTGAGCCATTGCAGTTGACTCAGTTGGCTGATGCAATCGGGCAATTGTTCGATGACATTATCTTTTAGTGAGAGCATTTTCAGATTTTTGAGACGGCAGATAGTCTGGGGCAAAGTTTTTATTTTCTTATCGGGGCGGTTAAAGAAATTACCGTCTAAGTTGAGGCTGTCGAGAAGAAGCAGATTGCCAATGGCATCGGGCAGGGTGGAGATATCGTTAAGTCCGAGTTGAAGGTTGCGAAGGTTGACCAAGCCGGTGACTGCCATCGGAAAAGCGGAGAATTTGTTGAGACTTAGATTGAGGTCGGTGAGTTGAACAAGGTCGTTAAAATCGGCCGGGAGGCTGCTCAACTGGTTACCTGCCAGGTTAAGGATGCGCAGTTGTTTCAGATTGCCAAAGAGAGGGCCGAGGTCAGTAATTTTATTCATACGCGAGCCCATTTCAAAGTATCCGAGATCGAGATATTGCAGATGGGTAAGACTACCGAAAGTAAGAGGTAAGGCGGTGAGACGATTGCCCTTGAGATCGAGGTATTCCAGGGAAACCATTTTACCTATATCGAGCGGCAAGGCAGTGATGTTACATTCACTGAGTTGCAGACGGTTGAGCACCGGCAGAGCAGCGATGGAAGCGATAAAAGCATCCATATTTATATGCAGGTTGCGGCTAAAATTGAGTTGCTGCAAACGAGTGAGTTGGGAAAAGGAAGCCGGTAGTGTTTTAATGTCGTTGCCGGAATAATCTACCACTTGTAAAGTTTTGATGTTTCCTATTTTATTGTTGATAGCAAAGAGACCGCTGTTGCTAAAGTTGAGTTCTTCTATGGGAAGATTTTGAATATGGTCATATACACTATCGTCATATAGGTAGGCGTTGTGCTCTAAGTTCAGCACACGCAGATGCCGGAGATTCACAAACGAATCGGGCAGCGAAACGAAGTTGTTGTTTTTTAAGTTTAGCACTTCCAGCGCAGAGAGATGTTCAATGTTATCGGGTAGAGCTGTGTATTCGGCATCAGATAGTTCGAGGTATTTCAGTTTGGGCAACTGTGCAAGCTGTTTCATAAGTGCTGCGAGATCGAGCAGGCGACAGCGGTTACAGGTAAAAGATTCGAGATTTTTGAATCGGGTGAGGTCGTCCCTAAAATGGGCTTTGGGATATGACTTGAAAGAAAGCGAGGTAGTGCCATTGATGTTGTTCAAGGCTTCGTCAATTATTTGATTGGCGTTTGCCTCGTCCGTATTAGCGGTTACTTTTTCTGCCGCTTGAAACTTTTCAAAAATGTCTTTGGTGATAGAGTCCTTCTGCTGTTGCGAGAGCTTGTCCCAATCTTGTTTGGTAAACTTCTTATCATCGGAAGGGTGTTGGGCAAGAGCTACCGTGAAGAAGGTAAGGAGGAGAGAAAGGGAAAGCAGTTGTTTCATCCGTTGAACTTTTGCGCAAATTGCAAATTCTGTTTTAAAACGATGAGGCAATTCTAAATATGCCCTGTTTCTTATCATTCTTCTGCGATCATCCATCGTTTTAAACACTGCCCTTTGCATCACAACACCATCATTTATTCACCTAAAGGCAAACAAAATTGGGGGAAACACATTTATCTTCTAAACCTCTATTCTGATTTTTCAGGTCTCATTTGCGGAAAGAACAAGACTTCCTGAATGCTGGGATGGTTAGTCATCAACATCGCTAAGCGGTCAATTCCGATGCCGATACCCGATGTGGGCGGCATTCCGTATTCTAATGCGCGAAGAAAATCATGGTCAATAAACATGGCCTCATCATCGCCCCGCTCCATCAGTTTTATCTGCTCTTCAAATCGGGCACGTTGGTCAATAGGGTCGTTCAACTCACTGTAGGCATTGGCAATTTCTTTACCGTTTATCATCAACTCGAAACGCTCCACCAAGCCGGCTTTGCTGCGGTGCTTTTTGGTAAGTGGGCTCATCTCTACCGGATAGTCCATAATGAAAGTGGGTTGTACAAAATCATCTTCGCAAAGTTCGCTGAATAGCTCATCAATCAATTTGCCTTTGCCCATTGAATTGTTTACCTCTAAATGGTACTTTTTACACAGTTCGCGAAGCTCATCTTCCTTCATTTCACTCACATCCGTTCCGGTTTTTGCCTGTATCGCTTCTAAAATCCCGATGCGTTTAAAAGGTGCTTTAAAGCTGATGAGCCGGTCGCCTACTTTTATTTCGGTGGTTCCGTGCAGTGCTACGGCAATTTTCTCAAACAGCTTTTCCGTAAAGTCCATCATCCAGAAATAATCTTTATAAGCCACGTAGTATTCCAGCACGGTAAACTCCGGATTGTGGGTGCGATCCATTCCCTCATTGCGAAAATTGCGGCTGAACTCATACACAAAATCAAAGCCGCCTACTATTAATCGCTTTAAGTAAAGTTCGTTGGCAATGCGCAGGTAAAACGGCACATCCAAAGCATTGTGATGTGTAATAAACGGACGCGCTGCCGCTCCACCGGGAATGTTCTGCAACACGGGGGTATCCACTTCTAACCCGCCATGCTCATTGAGATAGTCGCGAATGGTTTGAATCATTTTAGTGCGCTTCAAAAACGTTTCTTTTACACCGGCATTCACCACCAGATCCACATAGCGCTGGCGGTAGCGGAGTTCGGGATCTACAAAGGCATCGTGAACTGTTATATTGCCTGCTTCATCTTTGGTTTCCTTTACCACCGGCAGTGGTCTCAGCGCCTTTCCCAGAAACTTAAACTCCTTTACGTGGATAGTGGTTTCTCCCGTTTTTGTTTTAAACACATATCCCTTTACCCCTATAAAATCACCGATGTCCACCAGTTTTTTTATCACCTCATCAAATAGGGAAAAGTTGTCGCCATCTGCCAAATCGTTGCGCGAGATATAAAGTTGAATTCGCCCTTGTTGATCTTCTAATCCGGCAAATGCTGCTTTCCCCATTAGGCGCAGCGCCATCAGCCGACCTGCAATGCTCACCTCCTGAAAGTTTTTCTGCTCATCGTTGTATTCGCTTAAAATTTGCCGACTGTTGCAGTTTACCTCGAAGAGTTCAGCCGGATAGGGGTCAATGCCCAAGCGTTCAAATTCTTTCAATTTATCGCGTCTGACTATTTCTTGTTCGCTTAAATGCTCGCTCATATCGCTGTTTTTTCTTGCTCCAAAGCAAAGTGTATGGAATGAATTTTAGAGGCAGCGAAAATATAAAATCCCTTTGCTTGAACGGTTTTGAAACAGGTAGAAGATGCAGTGGAGCGCATCGAACACAAAAGCATCGTCCGCTATAGGACACTAATTAGATAGAGTGGTCATAACCGAATCGTGGAGCGGTATAGTGGTTCTCCGATATGTTTTAGTTGCCGAAAGTAGATTCCCCCTTTCCCGGGAGAATAAAGTCACAGGCATGTCTTTCTATTAAACATTCATTCGTTGTTGTTCAAGCAACATGAGCAAGCGGAAAGCCAAAGGCAAACTGCCGCGTTCAATTTCCGTTTGCGCCCGCAGGTGGATTGCCTTTTCAAGCGAGATAAAATCGTTTTCATTTTCTTTCAGCAGTTCGAGATAAAAATCTGCCTTGCTTACTTCTTCTAATTCCTCTTTTGCAGGGAACAAATGACAAGATGCAATTTGTGCTATATCATTCCCCGAAAGATAGGGGGAGTGGCGTATGCCGACCGGCAATCGGTCCCATCCGATTCCCACCTCATCTGCCATCTTAAAACCGGGGACGGAAATAATATTCTCCTTTCCTACCCGGCACCAGTATTGTTTTCCCATGCGGGCGATGTAATCCATTTTAAACGGATCAATACTCCCGCTTTCATCCAGCACCTTTTCGTTTATATGGATCATCTTTACCTCACATATCACCATGTTGCCCGCAGCTCCTTCCACCCCTGTTTCTATTACTTGTTTCACTGCACATTCAAACTGCACATAACATTCGCCCACGCGCGGGGGCTTCACCGTAACAGACGGAACAGCCGTCAATCCCGATTTGCTGAATTCATTTACTCCTTTATCGTACATGTGGGCAGCTAAATTCATTTGATATAGCATACCGTAATGCGCAATATTCACCACACATTCCGGCACCTCCAACACATTGTCGTGAGTGTTTTTGGTAGCTCCGGTTCTTCCGCTTCGAGCAGGGGAATACACCAAGGTAGGAGGATTGGACCCAAAGCAATTAAAGAAGGAAAAAGGAGCGAGATTCACCACTCCGTTTTTATCTATGGTAGAAACAAATGCAATAGGGCGTGGTGCTATGGCATGAAGTAAATACTCATGAAGCTTAGGGATAGTGAGAACTGCGGGATCTAAGGTTTTAAAGTGCATAGGCGAAATAAAGAAATAACACCGGAGCCAAAACTCCCAGCGTAAGTAAGCCAATTAAAAGATGGCGGTAGCGTATTTCTTTGTAGTTGAGCAAGAGCACATCGGCCACCATCATTAACAATAACCACAGTGTTACAAAAATTAAACGACTGGTAGCGCTGTCGGGTGCAAAGTCATGTTCATAGCCCAAGGCATGGTGAGCTATTTCAAACATGCTAAATGCTCCCGCCCCCATAATTACAAAGAGAAGTAGTAGTAGGTAGAGTTTCATATAGCCGGTAAAATTTTTCCTCTGCACTCACCAAATCCAATTCTCACCCCTTGGTTTTCACACCATCCCCGCATCACAACAGTATCGTTATCCAAAATAAATTTCCTTTCCGTTCCATCAGGCATCACCACCGGCTTTTTTCCTTGCCACGAAATTTCCAGCATAGAGCCATATGAATCGGGTGTAGGTCCACTGATGGTTCCACTGGCATACAGATCGCCCACTTTAATATTGCAACCGTTCACTGTGTGGTGGGCTAATTGCTGTGCCATGTTCCAATACATGTATTTGAAATTACTTTTTGACACTACTTTTCCCTTGCCGTTTTCGGGAACAATTTCCACTTCAAGCCGGATGTCGTAATTTTTCTTGCCTTCAAATTTTAAGTAGGGAAGCACTTCCGGCTCTTGTTGAGGTGTATCTACGCGAAAAGGTTCCAGTGCTTCGAGTGTAACAATCCAGGGAGAAATAGTAGAACCAAAATTTTTACCGAGGAAAGGGCCGAGCGGAACATATTCCCATTTCTGAATATCGCGGGCACTCCAGTCATTAAACAGCACTAAGCCGAAAATATAATCCTCGGCTTTCGCGGTAGAAATGCTGGTTCCTAATGCAGTGGATTGGCCGGTGATAAAAGCCATCTCTAATTCAAAATCTAAAAGTTTGCAGGGGCCGAAGGAGGGAGCCGTGGCCTCGTTTGCTTTGGTTTGTCCTTTCGGTCTATGAATAGAAGTGCCCGAAACGACAATAGAAGAAGCGCGGCCGTGGTAGCCCACCGGAAGATGCTTCCAGTTTGGCAACAGCGCATTAGCCGGATCGCGAAACATAATGCCTACGTTGGTGGCATGTTCTTTACTGGAATAAAAATCGGTATAGTTGGGAATATCAACCGGCAGTAGCATTTGAGCTTCCTCTTGTTTTATCAATGCTTTAGTTCTTAATTCGGCATTGTCGCGCAGTTCTCCGTTTTCTATGTTCAGCAAGTCAGAAATTATTTCGCGAATAGTAGTGGTAAACGGTTTCCCCAAAGCGATAAACGGATTTAATACATTTTGCTCAAACACTGCTTTATCAAACGGCCAAGGCGCTCTATCCAATAGTCTCGCATTGGCTAACACACTCAAATCGAGGATTTGCTCTCCGATAGCAACTCCAACCCGTGGTGACTTATCGGCAGTTTTAAAAATCCCAAACGGGAGGTTTTGAATAGGAAAATCACTTTCGGGTTTTACTTCAACCCAGGTTTTTAAAGAGGGATTATTTGCTTTGCTCATACGTCAAAATTCCAATCATTTTCGTTACCGCCAAATTTTTTACGGCTTTCTGCCTTTTCAATTTGTCGTTGAATAATCATGTCTGCCATTACCGTGGCGGCATCTGCTTCGGAGTTTTTTAATTGTTCTCCTAATTTTTTTTCACTCACATCAATGCGGTATAAAATCCACTTTAACTTATCAAGGTCTGTGCGAATCAACTCGTCTATTCTACAAATCAGCAATTCGCGAATAGCTTGCAGCTTTTCCTTCTGATTAGCGGTAGTCGGAAGCAATTGCTCGTCCAGTTCAAAAGAGTCTAAAAGTGATTTCTGAATATCCATTAAGGAGCTAAGGTATTTGCAATTTGTCTAAAACACTGAGGCCAAACAAGGCGAAATCATATTTCACCGGATCTTTCGGGTCAAACTGTTTTAAGTTTTCGGTCAATTCAACCACGGTTTTCCAGTCAGTTTGCTTGCGTTGTATCAATCCGAGTTTGCGAGCGGTTCTCTCCACATGCACATCCAGCGGAATTAATAATTGTGATGGATTAATTTTCTTCCACAAACCAAAATCAACTCCACTTTTATCCTTGCGAACCATCCATCGGAGAAACATATTGAGCCGTTTACAGGTACTGCCTCGTTGAGGGGTAGCTACGTGTTTTCGAGTACGGTGGGGAGCCACTTCCAATGAAAAGAAATAACGATGAAAATTAGAGAGCATTTCAAATAGAGAATTTTGGCTCTCCGGTTGGATAAAAGCGGCTTCTAACGTTTTATGTTTTGTATAATGCTGTTTAAAAAACTCAATAAAGTAAAGGACATCGGTAGCATTGAAAGTCCGGTGCTTATAATCAACAAATCGTTTCAGGTCTTTTTCATGATGATTTAAAATGAAATCATAAGGGGTATTATCCATCAAGTCCATTAATCGCGTAGCGGAAGTGACGATAGATTTTCTATTCCCCCAAGCGATAGTAGCGGCAAAGAATGCGGCTATCTCAATATCCTGTTGGAGATGAAACTGATGCACAACGCCAATCGGATCATCTGAAATAAAGGCGGGTGTATTGTACTCCTTATACTTTGATTCTAAGAGATGAAATACAGCATCATAGTGCGGTGCTCTCATGTGGTTCGCTATCTTTAATAAGCAAGCTCTTATTCAACCGAAAAATGGAATCGGCTTGCAGTTCAGCAATTGATCTTTTTGAAATTCTTATCGCCATTATTAAAACTCCAATAGTGAGAATAGCCAAAGCAGGAGTGTCTTTCTGCATCAGAAAAAAGTCGTATGCCCCGTGTATAAAGGTAGCGTAAAACACTCCACGGGTCATATTCAACATTCGCTTCTCCGGTTCAAACTTCGCCTTGCCCACATAATAGCCCATAATGACAGCAAAGGCGTAATGTGCGGGTACAGCCGTAAACATGCGCAGAACACCCACTCCCCAGCCACCATCTAACACATACATTACATTTTCAGCAGTGGCAAAACCAAGCCCTACAAATACCGCATACACAATTCCGTCAAATGGCTCATTGAATTCCGGCAGCCGGTAAGCATGAAAACGCAACATCACGAATTTGCAAAGCTCTTCCGTGAGACCCGCAATCACAAAGGCTTTAAGCACTACATTCCATATCCCCGCGTTCTCAAAGTGGAGCACATTTTCCAAAAGCAGCTCTATGCTACCAGCGGGAATAATACTTAAGCCACCCAACAAGAAGGCCTTTAGCAGAATCATTTTAGGCTCTCGGTCATATTTATCTTTGCCATAAATGACTATAGCTAAATAAATACTAGGCGCAAAGGCAAGTGCTAATAAGAAAAGAATAGAATCCATAAAAAATCGGGTTAAAATTGTGTTTACGAAACAGAACTTATTTTATCTTTAGTGCTGCCATTAATAAATTATAGTGTATGAAAAATAGAAAAATTAAAAGAACAGTGATGTTTCTGCTGTTGATTGTCGGAATTACTTTACAAGCCGGAGCACAAAGTAAGGAGGTGGACAAAGGAAACGAAATGCTAAAAAAGGCAATGACCCAAACCGATGCTTACAAAAGGCAGGATTTGATTAGCAAAGCCAGAGAACAGTTTATGAAAGGCGGGTTAAAGTCGCAGGAAGTAAATGTATTGATAGGAGATGCGTACTTAGAAAAGGGAGATTTGATAAACGCAGCTAACTCATACAGTTCGGCCACCAAAGAAGACAAGAAAATAGGGCTTAAAAAGGTAGCTGAGGCTTATGTAGATCAGGCTTTTGCCGGAGACGATGAAAAAGCAAGAGAGAAAAATCTAAAGAAAGCCATGCAGTTGTTTGGCAAATCGGGCGATGAGAAAGAAGGAGCGCGACTGATTGGGGATCGCTATTACGAACAAGGATTTGACAGCTACGACAAAGCGCTGGAGTATTATATCGCAGGAGAGGCTACCGTAAAAGTAGAGCAAATTGCAACCGCTTATAAAGAAAAGGGCGGAGACAATGAAGTAAAGGCTGCGGAGGCTTACTTAAAATTAAAAACTCCTGAGGGGTACCAGAAAGGCGGAGATATTTACTACAACCGCAAGGAATACCAAAAGGCGATTGAGGCATACACAGAAGGAGGAGTAGCTGAGGGAGTACAAAAATATGCCAACTATCTATATGCTGAGCACCGGGACGAGGATGCCGATAATTTAATAGTACAACTGGCGGAGAAACTCGCAGAGAAAAAGAAAGACGATGAGTTGGAAAAGTTGGCTAAAGAAGTGCAAAGCAAAGGGAGTTACGGGCTATCTGCTAAAATATATGACAAAGCAGGTAATGTGGCGATGGCCGATAAATGCCGCGCTTATGATGCCTTGATTGGATTTCGTTTAGAAGAAGCAAAGAGTCTGTTCAACAGTACTGCCGATACCGAAGGAGAGAAGATGATTGATGACAACATCAAAGTATTAACGGTATTAAAAGACATAAATGATGAAATGGATCAGGTGATGAAAGGTGCGCCATTTGTGAGTTTGATAAAGGATAGTCTCACCGGGATCAGCACGCCTTCTCCAAGCGATCAGAAAATGATGGAAGATTATTATAGCACTAAGTCCATCCGCGACCAAATCATCAATAACGTGTACAATGTGTCTGCCAATTTCGCTAAGTTAAACAATGACAATTTGAAGAAATACATAAGGATTGCTTTTATGAAGTTTGGAGCCATCAGAAATATCCTGAATACCGATAACTTCTCCATCAAAAAGCAGAAGACAGAAATCAAAACAAAAGATGTCATCCTCTAATAAAAAAGCCCTGAAATTTCGGGGCTTTTTTATTTCACTTTAAGGCTTGTTTCAAATCTTCTAACAAATCTTCTACATCCTCTACTCCTACACTTAGTCGCAGTAAATTATCTACTACCCCTACCCGCTCGCGTTCTTCTTTGGGGATAGACGCATGAGTCATAGTAGCCGGATGGTTAACGAGTGACTCTACTCCGCCCAGCGATTCTGCCAAAGAAAAAACATGAAACGAAGAAGCGATGCGAAAGGTTTCTTCAAGCGAGGCATCTTTAAGCACTATCGAAATCATGCCCCCAAAATCTTTCATCTGCGTTTTGGCAATCGAATGATTCGGATGATCTTCAAAACCCGGCCAATACACTTTCGCAATACGAGCGTGGCTCTTTAAAAACTCAGCTACTCTCTTTCCGTTGTAACAATGACGTTCCATGCGCAGATGAAGCGTCTTAATGCCGCGCAATACCAAGAAGGAATCCATTGGGCCGGGATTTGCTCCGCAGGAATTGAGAATAAATGCCAGTTGCTCATGTAATTTGTCATTATTAGTGATGAGTGCTCCCATCACTACATCGCTGTGGCCGCTCAGATATTTAGTCACAGAGTGCATCACAATATCTGCTCCCAACAACAAAGGGTTTTGTAAGTAGGGCGAAGCGAAAGTGTTATCCACCGCCAGTATCAGATTTTTCTCCTTTGCAATTTGCGAGCAAGCGGCAATATCAATAATCTGCATGGTTGGGTTGGTAGGCGTTTCTACCCAAATCAGTTTCGTATTTTCATTTACGTGGTGGCGAATATTTTCAGCATTTGCCAGATTAATGAAATGAAACTTTATACCGTACTTGGCATACACCTTGGTGAACATGCGATAGCTGCCGCCATACAAATCATCTCCTGTAATCACTTCATCACCGGGACTTAACAGTTTAATTACCGCATCAATAGCACCCATGCCACTGCTGAAACACAAACCATGTTTCCCTTCTTCTAAGGCCGCAATGTTTTTCTCCAAAGCCACTCGCGTTGGGTTTTTTCCGCGGGCGTAAGCATAGCCTTTATTTGTTCCGGGGCTTTCTTGAACGTAAGTAGAGGTTTGAAAAATAGGAGTCATAATGGCTCCGGTAGAAGGGTCGGGTTCTATCCCCGCATGTATAGCTTTAGTTCCAAATTTCATATTGTTCTTTTGCCGGCAAAGATAGAAGTTCAAACGGCTTATGTGCGAACCACTGCTACCTTTGTGTTACAAGTATTGTCTTTTAGTAGTTGGCAAAAAACATATTGCTTCAAAGCGTTAACAGAATATAAGTTGCCGACTTCCGCTAAACAATGGTTCGCGATAAATGTTTTTAACTTCATAGCTCCCGTTTTGCAAACTTGTTCTCCCTGCTGTGAAAGCATCCGATAACGAGAGTAGGGTTAAGGCAGCGAACTTTACGAACAATACTTGCAACATTTTAGGGTCATTAATTTTAGATAGTTATGAAGATAAGTCCCTATGCGGGCAAACCCGCAGAACCATTCATGTTGGTAGATGTCCATAAGTTGATTAATGCGTATTACCACCAAATACCCGATGTATCTATCGCTTCACAAAGAATTGTTTTTGGCACATCCGGCCATCGGGGCAGTGCCTTTGATACCGCTTTTAATGAGTGGCATATTCTTGCAATTAGTCAGGCTATTTGCGATTACAGAAATCAAATGAAGATTGGCGGCCCTTTGTTTCTCGGCTTCGATACTCATGCGCTTTCAAACCCTGCATTTATGACTGCAGTGGAAGTGATGGCTGCAAACGGAGTAGAGTTAAGGATAGCCAAAAATGGGGAGTACACTCCTACCCCGGTTATCTCTCATGCTATTCTTGCTTACAATAAAAATCGCACTCTTGGACTCGCTGATGGAGTGGTGATCACGCCTTCCCATAATCCTCCCAATGACGGGGGTTTTAAGTACAATCCGCCTAATGGTGGGCCGGCAGCAAGTGAGGTGACTAAACGGATAGAAGATATGGCCAATGAATATCTGAAAAATAAACTCCGTGGAGTGCAAAGGCAAGTGTTTGAAAAAGCTGCGAAAGCGGCTAATACACAGCAGTACGATTTTATGACTCCATATATCAATGACCTCGAAAATGTGGTAAACATGGTGGCCATACAACAGTCGAAAATTAAAATGGCAGTTGATCCGCTCGGAGGTGCAGGAGTGCATTATTGGGAGCCAATTGCTGAACGGTATGGATTGGATCTTACGATTGTGAATAAGGCAGTGGATCCTACGTTTTCTTTTATGACAGTAGATTGGGACGGACAGATTCGCATGGATCCTTCTTCGGCCTATGCTATGCAAAGTCTTATAAAAATAAAAGGCCGATTCGATATTTCCTTTGCCTGCGACACTGATCACGACCGGCATGGAATTGTAACAAAGAGTTCGGGCTTGCTGCCTCCCAATCATTACTTATCGGTCGCTGCTTTATATCTTTTTGAAAATCGCCCGAAATGGAATAAAGATGCCGCTATCGGAAAAACTTTAGTGAGCAGTGCGATGATTGATCGGGTAGCCGCAAAACTGAAGCGCAAAGTGTATGAAGTGCCCGTAGGTTTTAAATGGTTTGTGGAGGGCTTACAAGACGGCTCACTCGGATTTGTAGGGGAGGAAAGTGCAGGCGCTTCCTTTGTTCGTTTCGATGGCTCTGTTTGGACTACCGATAAAGACGGAATAGTTCCCGCATTGCTATCGGCTGAAATCACCGCTGCAACCGGCAAAGATCCGGGAGAATTATATCGCGAACTGGAAGAGGAATACGGCAAAGCTGTTTACCAACGAGTAGAAGCACCGGCCACCACCGCACAAAAAAAATTATTGCTTCAACTTTCTCCCGATGATATCAGCGATAAAGAATTAGCGGGAGAACCTATTGAGCAAACTCTAAGCACCGCACCGGGTAACCATGCTGCCATTGGCGGAATAAAAGTGCTTGCCAAAAGCGGATGGTTTGCCGCACGTCCTTCGGGAACGGAAGACATTTATAAAATTTATGCTGAAAGTTTTCTGAATGAAGCGCATCTTAAAAAAATTCTGAATGAAGCACAGCATATTGTAGATGCTGCTTTAAGTAAAAAGTGTCCCATTTAAATCTGAACTCCTGATAAGTCCCCTATGAATTTAAAAGCGAACAACCTTCAAGAACTTTTATCACAACTGAGCACTTTAGTTACAGGAGTTCACTCAGAGGCTGCTGTGAAAATCGAAGCCCCTTTCCGATCGGAGTTGTTTAACTCTGATCAAATGATTCAGCATAGCCCTGCTTTAGCGAGATCGCACAAACTGAGCAATAAAAAAATCACGGATCGCTTACTTCCGCGGTTAGCTGACAATGCGCAGATACTGCTTCAGGTTCGCCAATCGCTTACCAAAGCTATGAAGCAAGATTATCAGATGAGCCCTGCCGGGGAATGGCTCTTAGATAATTTTTATCTGATTGAAGAACAAATTCGTTTGGCTAAAAAACATCTCCCCAAAGGGTATAGTGAAGGTCTGCCACAATTACAAGAAGGCACGTCTGCAGGTTTGCCACGGGTTTATGACATTGTTCTAGAATTGATTTCTCATAGTGATGGCAAAATTGATGAGGAAAGTATTGGTGATTTTATAAAATCATACAGTACAGTTACTCACCTGAAGTTAGGCGAATTATGGGCCATACCGATTATGCTGCGACTGGCACTGATCGAAAACCTCAGAAGGGTAGCCGCGCTTATTGCTCTGAGCAATATACAGCGAAACTTAGCCGACTATTGGGCTAAAGAATTATCTGGCACTGCGGAGAGCAAACCACAAGATTTAATTTTGGTCTTAGCTGATATGGCCCGATCGAATCCGCCTTTGGAGCGCTCCTTTGTGGCTGAGTTTACGCGCCAACTTCGCGGCAAAGGACCTTCTCTTGCACAGGCGCTCAATTGGATGGAACAGCGATTAGCCGAAAACGGGCAAACGAGTAATGAATTGGTTCAAGATGAAAACCAACAACAAGCCGCTGATCAAGTTTCTGTTAGTAACAGTATTGCGAGTTTAAGAGCCTTAAGTGCTATTGATTGGCGAAATTTTGTTGAAACACATAGTGTAGTAGAGCAAACTCTTCGCGAAGATGCCGTTTATCCTCACATGGATTTTTCTACCCGCGACCTTTATCGCCACGTGATAGAGCGTCTTACCAAAAATTCAAAATTGGAAGAAGAGGAAGTAGCGCGAATTGCCGTGCAGCTGGCACAAAACGAGGCTAACCACGAATCCCCCAATGCCAAAACATCGCACGTTGGCTACTATCTTATCGGCAAGGGCTTAGAACAAACTGAAAAGCTGACAGAAAAGGAAAGTCGTTTATCGCAGCGACTAAAAAAAACGGCAGCTAAATTCTCGCTGACTATTTATTTGGGAAGCATCTTTTTGATTACTTCTATCATCACCGCAGCCATTGTATTAGAGATGGTAGAGCTCATTCCGGATTACAGGATAGTCACTCTCATTGGCATTCTCTCCTTTATTTGCTCGAGCCAGCTCTCCATCAGTTTAGTCAATTTTTTTTCCACTTTAATTATTCATCCGGAAATATTGCCTCGCCTGGATTTCTCAGAAGCTATACCGGAACAGCACCGCACCTTGGTGGTAGTTCCGTGTATGCTGACGAGTATGGCAGATATAGATGCCATAGCAGAATCACTGGAAGTGCATTTCCTCGCCAACAAAAGCGAGAATTTGCACTTTGGATTATTGACCGATTTTAAAGATGCGAAGCACGAAACCGTTCCGGAAGATCACGAGTTATTGCAGTTTGTTCAGCAAAGAATTCAGGGATTAATTCACAAATATTCAGAGGAGCGAAGCGATTTGTTTTTCCTTTTCCACCGACCCAGAAAATGGAACCCTGCCGAAGGTTGCTGGATGGGTTACGAAAGAAAACGCGGAAAGTTAGAAGAGTTGAACAGCCTGCTTCGCGGAGGTGCTAAGGATTGTTTCTCTCTGATAGTTGGCGAACAATCGGTGTTGCCCAAAATTAAATACGTCATTACCTTAGATGCAGATACCCAACTGCCGCGCGATGCTGCCTGGAAAATGATAGGAACCATGTCGCATCCCCTGAATGATGCAGTGTATGACCCTGAGAAAAAACGAGTGGTGGAGGGATACGGCATTCTGCAACCTCGCGTATCCGTCAGCTTGCCCGATGTACACAGCTCACTTTATGCCCGCATGAACGGCAATGAACCGGGAATTGATCCCTATACACGAGCCGTTTCAGATATTTATCAGGATATTTTTCAGGAAGGCTCTTTCATTGGTAAAGGAATATACAACGTAGATATTTTTTTTAAAGTGCTACATGGAAAATTTCCGGAGAATCGGATTCTCAGCCACGATTTGCTCGAAGGGTGTTACACTCGGTCGGGCTTGTTGAGCGATGTTCAGCTATACGAAAAATATCCTTCCGGATATATCACCGACATGCAAAGACGGCACCGCTGGATACGGGGTGACTGGCAGATTATGGCGTGGATCCTACCGATAGTACCCGGCTCCGATTTTCGTTGGCATTACAACCCTTTGTCACCCTTATCGAAATGGAAAATATTTGATAACATTCGAAGAAGCCTTATCGCACTTGCCCTCACCGCTTTCATTATCCTCGGCTGGACCTTATTGCCCTCTTCAGGGATATGGACCCTCCTCGTGACCGGTATCATCATTCTCCCGGGCATTGTTTTCACCTTTTGGGATATCATTCGCAAGCCTAAAGATGTTATTCTAAGACACCATCTGATACTTTTCTCCAGAAATGCCGGTAAAACTGCACTGCAAACTTTCTTTACGGTTATCTGCCTGCCATACGAAGCCTACGTAAGTCTGGATGCTATTGTCAAAACTATCTGGCGAATTCTCTTTTCTCATAAGAAACTCCTCAAATGGAAATCACTCAGCGTAGGAGAATATGGCAAACGAAAAACACTGACCACTTCATACCTGTTTATGTGGGCAGAACCAACCGCAGGTTTGATAATTTTTATCTGGCTGTTTTTTTCCAATCCGGTGGCCTTGCCGGTGGCCATACCCGTTTTATTGCTGTGGGTTATAGCTCCGGTAATTACATGGAATTTCAGTTTGCCGGTAATTAAGAAAAGTGCCGAATTAACTGCCCGACAAAATATATTCCTACGAAAACTAGCCCGAAAAACATGGTTCTTTTTTGATCAATTTGTAACAGCCGATGACAACTGGTTGCCTCCTGACAATTTTCAAGAAATTCCTCAACCTATGGTGGCACACCGCACCTCGCCAACCAACATGGGATTGTATCTTCTCTCTAACTTAACCGCACATGATTTCGGATACATTACCACTGCCGATTTCATTGAACGAACAAATAAGACTATTGCCACCATGAATAAGCTGGAGCGATATCGGGGGCATTTCTATAATTGGTACGATACCCAATCGCTTCGCCCGCTTTCTCCTCGATACATTTCTACCGTGGACAGTGGCAACCTTGCCGGCCAATTACTAACGTTGCGCCAAGGAGTGCTGAATATTCCGAATCAAAAGCTAATCGGGCAAGCTCTCTTTTATGGCCTGAGAGATACCTTTAATATTCTAAAGCCGGAACTTAAAAAGACCAATGCCGAAGCATTGAGTTCCTTTGAAAGTGAATTGAAAAAGGTGCTGGCAAATGTGGTCGAATCACTGGAATCGGCTCTATTGAATCTTAAAAGCCTCCAACAAAGTTTTATACAAATTGAGGCGATAGATACTAC
>CAZQYO010000014.1:12035-21085 GCA_964597415.1 uncultured Chitinophaga sp. | reverse complement strand
ATTCTGCTGACCGGCCTGCTGGGTGGAATAGCCGGAGGGTTAGGCTGCCTCACCGGAAATTTAGCTGCCAAACTTCGCGCTTAAATATTACTGCCGAAATCTTGTGTGGCTTTCAAATAGACGGCTTCTTCATCTCCTTTTACTGGTTCAAAAAGGATAGCACAGCCCAGATAGTGAAAACCTTTTCCAAATAGAATGGCGCGGTGCGGAGGAGAGTTGTAAAGATCGGTGAGCACTCTCTCGGCCACTGCTATGTAGCTCAGATGCTCATCCGGTTCTACATAATTCTCTGCAACGTTCTCTCCGCTAATGTGTGGATCATTTACAAACATCTTCATTCTCGATTCGGGAGTAGAAAGTTTTTTTGACCCCAAATGATTGTAATGACTGAAGAAATTTTTACGAACCATTTGGTCGGTGTGTACCGTAGCGGCATCCCTCAAACCGGCTGAAAATTTAAGAGAGGGCAAGCCATAGTTTTCGCGCAGCTTATTGGTAGCATAAAATAACGCGGCATTCAGTAAATGAAAATCGTACTGTTGAGGATCCAATGGGCGTTGTGCTTCGGATAGTTTATAAAAATCTTTCCAATCTATTTCATCATACACTTTGCTTTTGAAGTAAGAATCCTTCTGGTATAAAACGATTTTACTCAACAGCGCAGTACCGGCATTGGGCACTGCTAAAGGGACGAACAGAAATAGAAGAATTATTTTTCCCATTGTTATTTAAAACGAATGCGATAGCACAAATAGTATTTAAGCAACAGAAATAGTTGCGAAAGAATAAATGAACTGTAAGCCGATAGGATGCAAATTTGAGTAAAATGAAAGGAGCAGGCAAAGTAAAGGGAAAGACCTTATGTAGAATGGATGAAGAAACAGCGGAGAGCACTTCACTGTGAGCAGAAGCAAGAAGCATTGGAGCGGCATTAAAACTTCACTTCGCACACAATCCCGTAGTGGTCAGACAGATGTTTTTTACCCTTTTTCAAAACGCTGACAAATCGGGTAATGTGCTTCACTCTTGCCCCATTAGCGCGAAGCAAAATATAGTCTAAGGTAAATTTCTTTTTAGCACCGTAAGATTGAGCTATTTCATTATTCACCCCATCATAGGTGCATTTCTCAATTCCATCTATATCCCCGTTTTTAGCATCTAAACATTCCAGCATAGAACAATAGTGTTCTTTCATCCGGTCTTCCGTATTCAGATCCCCACAAATAATTTGTGGAACACTATCCTGCTTGTACTTTACCAGCAACTCTTTGTAGATCTGATCCATTTGCTGCTCTCTTACATTTGTCGCATCATCGGCCTGAAGGTGCGTTCCTAAAACCTGAAATTGTTTTCCGTTCAAATTTCCCTGGAGTAGTATGGCTCCTTTGCGAGAATAGCAATCTATTCCTTTGCAGTTTTTAAATTGAATGGTATGGAGCACATCTAACTTAATATTACTCAACACCCACACTCCGCCATTGGCTTTTATAGAAGGTCCGTCATTATTGATAGGACCGTAGAAGTAGGAATATTTCTTGCTCAACCCATCCTTAATTATTTTTCGTGCAGCCGGAAGAAATGCCTCTTCAAAAACAATAATATCAAAATCAGACTTCTGCAGTTGTTCAACTATGGCATGTGCTCTTTCCCGTTTTCCGGGTCGAACGACAATGGCGGGTAACATGTAAATATTCCAAGATAAAATTTTCAGATTCCCATCCTCTTTACTTTCTTCATTCGATTGTAAAGTGGTATGAGGGTGTGCAAGAATATCCTGAACTGAAAAGCATAAAATAAAAAGGAACAGGGAGTATTGCCGGATATTCTTCATAAGTATTAATTTAATCAACATCTTGTTATGCTTCAAAGTAACACAATACTGTTGTTAATATTGACTTTACGCAAATTAATTTGCATTGTTTTGCTCGCGAAGTTTCCGCTATGAATCCATATACACTTACTTCTGCTATTAAGCAAGAGGCGAAGCGATTGGGCTTTGCCGCTTGTGGTATTTCTAAGGCAGAGAAATTAAACGAAGATGCGTTTGCTTTAGAAGCGTGGTTGAACCAGCAAATGAATGGTGAAATGGCCTATATGCAAAATTATTTTGACAAGCGGGTCGATCCCTCCTTATTGGTAGAAGGAGCAAAGTCGGTGATCTCCCTGTCGTATAATTATTTTACAGATAAGAAGCAGACGGATATAACTGCGCCAAAAATTTCTATGTATGCGTTTGGTCAGGATTATCATGATGTGGTGCGCAAAAAGCTCAATGAATTATTTCAGTTTATTCGGGATACGGCCGGTGATGTGAACGGGCGTTCCTTTGTTGACTCTGCTCCGGTGCTGGAGCGCGCTTGGGCTAAGCGGAGTGGCTTGGGATGGATAGGGAAAAACGCCAATCTGCTCACAAAGGGACAAGGCTCTTATTTTTTTTTATCAGAAGTGATATTGGATTTGGAATTAGAATATGATTCACCGGTGAAAGATTACTGTGGAGCCTGCACCAAATGTATAGACGCTTGCCCTACAGATGCCATTTTTGAACCTTATAAAGTGGATGGGAGTAAGTGTATTTCCTATTTCACTATTGAGTTAAAGGACGCTATACTGCCATCTGAGTATAAAGGAAAATTTGAAAACTGGATGTTTGGTTGCGACATTTGTCAGCAAGTTTGCCCCATAAATGCAAGAGCCAGCGTACATCAAGAGCCGGCTTTTGAGCCAAAGCCGGAATTGATGAGCATGACAAAAGCCGAGTGGGAAATGCTTACCGAGGAGACATTTAAATCGCTGTTTAAACTGTCGGCTGTCAAACGGACTAAGTATCAAAATCTAAGTAGGAATATTTATTTTCTAAAAGGGTAGCTATAGTTGTAGTCATCTTTTTGTGGGTATAAGTTCTTTTTGATTTCTACCTTCCTTAAAATACCGGTAGAATGTTGATATATATTGCTTACTTATAGGTGTATTTTCCCATCCTGCCTATGATAATTCAATCACTGATAGGGGGTTTCAGGGACTATTTAGCTGGGGTTACGTTAAAATGCCATAAAACCCAACAATTCAGATGTCTTATTAAACAATGTTGAAAAAATATATAGCTATGGGGATAATCAAATTCATATATTTGTGGCAATAAAAAAATGTCAGCATGAAAAACAATTCAAAAAAACTGGTACGAGAACAGTTAATTCTCGGAGGTAATTCAGGCAACAGTGTTGTTGTGAATTACGGAACAATTAAAAGAGCGGCTCTTACCTTGAGAGCCATTAACCACTCTCTTCGGAAAAAGATTTTAGAAACCATCGAAGCGAAAGGTGAAATCAAGGTGACCGACATTTATGTAAAGTTGAAATTGGAGCAATCGGTCGCTTCACAGCATTTAGCTATTATGCGCAGAGCACAGGTAGTTAATACCAGACGGGATGGAAAGTGTATTTACTATTCCGTAAATAAGCAGCGCATTGGCGAGATTGTTGACCTTGCTAAACAATTAGCACAGGAAAGCGAATAAGCTTAATCGTCATAATTGGCTCAAGAAAAAGCCCGCAGTTAAAATTACCTGCGGGCTTTTTCTGTTGTTACCCTTGCTGAATGTGATGCACCTAAGGTAATTTTCCATCCTGCCTATTATCTGCGCTTCATAAATTAAATACCTACTTGCAAATATTGACTTGTGAAATAGAATTATGTCATCGCAACCATAAAAAAGGTGGGGTTAGAATTTTTGCAGAATTATTTCATCTTTGTCCCTAACAAGGTTTGGTAATACAGCGATTTTTTCACTAATCAACCAATCTATGGCACTATTTGAAAAATGCTATGACTACAAGGCGGCTGACATTACTAAGGGAAAAGGGGTTTATCCTTATTTCCGTCCCATACAGGAAAGTGAAGGCCCAACGGTGATGATGGAAGGCCGGAAGGTGGTGATGGCTGGTAGCAATAATTACCTCGGTTTAACCGCCCACCCAAAGGTGAAAGAAGCAGCGGTGAAAGCCATTGAGAAATACGGAACCAGTTGCTCCGGTTCTCGATTTCTCACCGGCACTATAGACCTGCATATTGAATTAGAGGAAAAGATAGCCCGCTTTATGGGGAAGGAGGCCGCATTGCTTTTCAGCACTGGTTTTCAGGCAGGGCAAGGAGTTATCCAACCGCTGCTCAACAAAGGCGATTATGTGCTCAGTGATAAAGACAATCACGCCAGCATCGTGGCGGGCAATATGCTGGGAGCCGCCATGAATGCGCAAATCCTCCGCTATAAGCACAACGATATGGAGGATTTGGAACGCAGGCTGCAAAGTATTCCTGAAAAGGCTAACCGGCTGATTGTAACAGATGGAATTTTCAGTGCTTTAGGCTCCTTAGCTCGAATAGACGAACTGAAAGAACTGGCTTGGCGCTATAATGCCGAAGTGCTGGTAGATGATGCTCACGGTTTTGGAGTAATGGGAGAAGGAGGGAAGGGAACTGTTCACTACTTTAATGCGCAAGACGAAATTGACTTGATTGTTTGCACCTTTAGCAAAACATTAGCCTCGCTCGGGGGCTTTGTGGCGGGCGATGAAAGAGTGATTAATTATCTCAAACATAAATCTCCTGCTCTAATTTTCTCCGCATCGCCCACACCTGCATCAGTGGCTTCAGCTTCTGCCGCCTTAGATATTTTGATAGAGCAGCCGGAACTGTCTGTGCGCGTTCGCAAAAATGCCGAGCGGGTTCGTAAAGGCCTGCGCGAAAGTGGCTTTTACGTGGTAGATGGCGAGGCGGCAATAGTGCCGGTGATCATTGGAGATGACGAAAAAACATTTGCAATTTGGAAAATGCTGTATGATGAAGGAGTATTTGTAAATGCCTTTATCTCACCGGCTACACCCCCGGGTATGCAAATGCTAAGAACCAGTTACATGGCTACTCACGAAGAGGAGCACTTAGATTTCATTGTTGAAAAATTTCGTAAAATTGGAAAGCAATTAGGGCTGACTAATCATCAATATCAGGATTTGAAAATATAAACCACATTGGACGATAGGGAATATCGGTAAAGTGCGAGAACTGTCGGGCTATAATCAAAAGTGGAATTTTTAGAAAAAAACTCAACTAAGAAGGGGAAAGGCTGCAAAGCTGAACCTTTGTCTTAAAGCACATCAACCATGAAACAACGCCATTACTATTACATTGAAGGAAAGACCGATGCCGGTGCTTCACCATTGAAATACATTAAACGCGACATAGAGTGTGATGATGCATTTGAAGGAGACCTTATTTTACTGGCTTTCCCGATTGCACTGATGCCCGAGATCAGCTCAGTGCTCAAACATTTCGGACTTCGTGATGATGCTGAATATTTCTACAGCGAATGTAAGGAAGTGGTGAGCGTGCCCGAGAAGCATGTGAATGCTAAAGGAGAAGGGAAACTCACCTTCCAGTCTTACTTCCATAAATTTCCCGAGTCGGTTTCTAATTTTTTTGATGATGCTAAAGTAGTGGTCATCCTTCATCCTTTGGACTCTTCTAATTCAGAGCGCAGAGACTACAATATGATTGGGTACATCCACGCAAATTATATTGACTTTCCCTCCCCCGATGGTAAAATGAATAAAGGCTTTTACTACAACGTTCTCCGGCTTAGTGAACAGACAGTGAACGGAGAAGCCATCTATCGCAGAAAGAGAATTTTTACCACAATGTTTAGTGTGTTACTTGATATTGTAACATTGGAAGATATTCATTTTGTGTATGCCAGCATGGGTCGCGAAAATCAGGCGATTAACGATGCGCTAAAAATGAATAGCGAGCGACATGGCAAATATTTTGAAACTTTTCCCATGTGGAATAACACCCACGTAAATTTGCTTTTCGGCAGTAGCAGGGCTGCTAAAAAGTTAGTGGATATTTCGGAAAATCGCGAAGCACTCCGCGAGTACTACTCAAGAGTGAAAGTACTCCGCAACAATTTTGTATTTAATCAACTACATTCAGAAGATCTTTTCTTTGGCTTGGTCAACCGTATTCTTCATTCATCGCCCACCAGCCGAATATATATGGTGCCCGATGCGCGCGGAAATTTTGATGCGGCAGGCTTCACTATCAACTGGGGAGATTATATGTTTCTGAAACTGCAAAACCCCAAAGGTCTTTTCAAAGTGATAGACTCGCTTAAGCTCACCGATAAAATCCTATATCCGACATTGTTGGTCGGCTCCGAAGAAAACGTGCGGCAGTTACTCAAAGGGGCAGCATACAAATACAAAAAGGAGCACGGGGTGCAGGTGACTACCCTCAATGCCATTAATGGAGACCCTCACTTTAAAGTGAAGAAGAGTATTATCCAAGACCCATTTTTGTACTTTGTAATTTACGACAGGCCGCTACAATATCAGGCCATGAAAGAAAACAGTATGAATGAGAAAGGTGATGTGCGGATATTTATTGATACCCCAATGCTGTAAGGCTGTTTTTGATTGAGGAGCCATCTTCCAGTAGGGTTTTAAAATGACTGATTTATAGTCAATCGCATTTCCCCTCTGCGTTTGTCAGAAATTTCGTGCCTCTACTTTTTCATTTTCTCTGTAATTGCTTCGAGCATCTCCAATTGTTTTTTTTGCAGTTCAAAGAGGTTTTTCATGTTCGTCTGCAAGTTTTTAATTTCAAGTTCAGCCTTCAGGTTAATCAGGTAATCGTTTTGCGCCCGCTTGCGGTCTTTGTCCTCTTTGCGGTTTTGACTCATCATAATCACGGGAGCTTGAATGGCGGCAATGCACGAGAGCACTAAGTTGAGCAAAATAAAAGGATACGGGTCAAAAGGCTTTTGGGTAAAGATCCAAACATTGATAAAGATCCAAACCGCCAATACCCAAAAAAAGGTGATAATAAAAGCCCAACTACCTCCAAATTCCGCCACCTTGTCTGCCAAACGATCCCCAAATCCGGAGGTTTCATTTTCGGTTTTCATCAGCACCTGAGTCAGCAGTTCGGTATCATTAATATTTTCTGAAATAAATTCACTGAACTCGGCTACATCTACGTGATCTCTTTCTACGAGTTCTCTGAGTTTTTGTCTTCTTGTTTTTGCCATAGAACAAATTAAGAATTAGAAATCTTGTTGTGAAAAATAGAGGGGCAACAAATCTTTTGCGCTCTGCACCGAATACACCACTCCACATTCTCCGGTCATTATTATTTCAATAGCCTGTGCGAAACGTGTTTCGTATTCGAGCATTCGTTGGCGGCATATTCCGCAAGGGGTAACCGGCCTCTCTATTTTTCGTTTTTCGCTCCTTACGGTTACCGCCATTTTTAGAACTGCCGTATCGGGATACAGTGAGGAGGCTGCGCTAAAAGCAGTCCCTTCGGCACAAATACCGGCAGGGAAAGCGGCATTCTCCTGATTAGTGCCGGTAACGATTTTTCCGTTAGCCAATAAAAGAGCGGCTGCTACTTTAAAACCAGAGTAAGGGGCATAAGCGGAGGATAAAGCACTTACCGCTTGCTGCATTAACTGTTCATCTTCGTCCGGAAGTTCAGCAATGCCGGAATAAATCCGTATAGATAACTTCAGTTCTTTCTCTTCCATTACTTCGGCCATTTGAGAGCATCTTTTACTTTCTTTTCAGCATCCTTTTTTGCTTTATCGGCTGCTTCCTTTGCCTTCTGCTCTGCATCTTTTTTAGCTTTTTCAGCTGCGTCACGCATTTGTTGTTCGGCTTGTTGTTTTTGATTTTGTAACTCCTGTTCGGCTTTTTGCTTTAGTGCATCTACTTGCTTTTTTGCTTCTTCCTCTGCTTTCTTTTTCAAATCATCAACTGTGTTGTTGATGATATCTTTTGTTGAACCTCCACCGGATCCGGTTGTTACCCCGTTCAATTTCACTTTTGGCTTAGCCACATGCCGGTCACTTTGAACAAGAAGCCAATTACCTCCGGCATGGTAACATTCAGGCCGGGGACTTTGGCCAGTAATCCTTGTGCCAGGGAAGTAGCCGCTCCGAGTTCCTTGCTCGGTACATCCATTCTAATATCATAATCAATAGACTCATCGAAACCATTCGCTCCTTTAAAATTGATATTATAACCGTTGCCAAATTTTATATCAGTGGGGTCCACGTTTACTTTGCCATCTTTAAATTTCAGTACGGTCCAAGCGTTTTTCAGTTCCAGATTTTGCAGAGCGGGAATCTTAGCCACCTTCGTTATTTCTGTCAACAATGGAAGGTCCACTATTTTAGCACTCGGTATTTCTACTTTTCCATCTCCCATCAGCGAGTTGTAATCTACACTCATATCGGGATTCAGCCTGCCACTACCTTTCAAGTCTGATGAAAAACTACCTTGAATATATTTAATCACAGGAGCAATTTTTTGTGACATGCCTACAGTGTTATAGGTCTGCTGAATGTCGAAATTTTTAATGTCGTAATTAAAAGTCACATCGGGATAATCCTGGTTTTTAGTGTTGTAGCGAGCCGATATGGTGGCACTTCCTCCCAGCGTATTTGCAAACAAATCATTCAAGTTAATGGCCTCATCTTTTATAACCACTTTCCCTTTTACGTTGGTCAGTATTATCTTATCGTAAAGCACTTTGCCAAATTCAGAGTTAGCAGTAAAATCAATATGTGCTGGCACTTTAAAAAATTTGGTTTTCGAAGTATCAGGAGTGGCAGTTGCGGAAACCTTCGTGTCTTTTTGCAGCCATTCATTCACATCAAACTGTCTTGATTTTAGATTTACCGTTCCGAGTAAATCGCCTTTGTTGAACAGGTAAGCCATGAAATTATCGAGGCTTCCTGTGGCATTGAAATCACTTTTGCCTAAGACTGCGCTCAAATTATTCAAGCTCACATTTTGCGGATTAAATGTCATTTGCAAATCGCTGACTTTAACCGGCATAGGAGTTTCTTTGCTGTCATATATCAGATTGCTCACTTTCAGATTTCCACTCGCTTTAATTGCCTGGTAGTTTTTCTTGTCCATATCACTCATTCTTGCGGCAAAGTCGAGATTCATTATCAACAACCCGGTGAGTTGTTTCAATCCTTCCAT
>CAZQYO010000014.1:0-12025 GCA_964597415.1 uncultured Chitinophaga sp. | reverse complement strand
TTAGGCACATTGGCGAGGTCTAAACGACCCAATATGTTGGCTTTTACATTCGGATCGCTCACCGGTGTACGCACGTTTAATTTAGCATCCACCGGGTCTGTGCCGACTTCGAGATGCAGTTTGGGGACATCTATCACTGCCAAATCCAGCGCACCTTGGGCTTTGCTGACTGTAGATGAAATAAAAATATTCTTTACCGCTACCGGTAAGTCGGGATACTGAAACATGCCGTTGTTCACCTTTAGGTCGAGGTTAAAAGCAGGGTAATTGCTTTCCGTATATTTCCCTTTTACAAAACCTTGCAGGTCTATACTGCCACTCGTTTTTACTTTATTAAAATCCTTTTTATAAATGGCAGGGATGAGGGATAGAATACTTTTGAACTCCGTCTTCTTCGATTTGAATTTTATGTCCAAATCCGTTTCATCTTTTGGCATGGCTACTGAGCCGTCAAACTGCAAGCCCAAGTCATTCAGTGAAATGGTATTTTCTTTGAACGTGTATTTGTTGTTGGTGTTATCTACAGACAGGTTAATGTCGGCATCTAATTTCGTTTTGCTCAGATAAGCTACACTTCCACTTTTATAGGTCAACTCCGCAATATTGGTTTTGGTAATAAGGTCATACACATTTTGCGTTACGTTTCCGCTTCCTTCAAAATTAAAATCGTGTAAGCGAGCCGACATATTCCCCTTCTTATCTTCGTATGAAATCTCCCCATGCTCAATGTTGTACCGCTTTATTTCAAAAGAAAAATTAGAGCTTTCTTCGGCTGTCTCGGCTTTGCTCTCTGAAGGTTTCATAATATCCCAGTTCGACTTTCCTTCATAATTTACTTTGGCATTCACCATTGGTTTTTCAATGTTCAAGGCAAGTATTTTATACTTCTCACCTTTAAATACACTCATCAGATCAATCGTAAAGTTGAATTGATGAACAAATGCTAAAGTGTCACCTTTAAAATCGTCTTTGCCAACTATAGAGAAGTTCTGTAATGAAAAACTAAAGTTGGGAAAACTGCGCAGCAGGCTTAATCCGAAGTCGCCATAATCTACAGTAGCAGTTACCTGCTTATTGATTTCCTCTTTAATTCGGTTGTTGATTTTATCTTTAAACAGAAAAGGGATGCTAACCAAAGCCCCTACGAGTAGAAGTATCACTGCCAACACTCCGATTACAATCTTTTTTGCCATAGTCTTTCTGTTTTCTTTCAAATGTAATCAGAAATTGATGACCGTGGGAAAGCGTTATGGTCATTATAGGTTCTTAACGAAGAAGTAAAGCAGTGGATGGGAAAGGAGGTAGAGAGGGAACTTATCCGGCAATGGCTAAGTCCGGGGGAGTGGAAATTTTCTTAGTGTCCAAACTTACTACTGATTTGGGCAAGCGGATGTAGAATACAGAACCCCGTCCCGATTCCGACTCTACCCATATTTGGCCACCGTATGATTCTACAATCTTTTTGCAAACAGCCAGACCTACCCCGGTGCCTTCATATTCGCCACCATGATGCAGGCGTTTGAATATTTCAAATATTTGCAAGCGGTATTGTTCGGGAATTCCGATACCATTATCACTATAAGTAATGGTGTAGTTCTCTTCAGATTCCTCCCAATCTACCGCTATGCTGGGCTGGTGCGAGGTGCAATATTTTAAAGAATTGTTCAGCAAATTGGAGAAAATAATTCCCACATGAGAAGGGGACATCTTTAATATTGGGAGTGGAGAATATTTGATAAGTGCATTTTTAGCAGAGATAGTTTGTGACATCTGAATCAGAATACTTTTAAGCACCTCATTGAAGTTAGCCGTTTCATCGGGGGCATCGTGCCGGTCGGCTACTGAATACAGGTAAATATCACTGATCAACTGATTCAGATGTTTAACGGAGTTGATAGTGGTAGCGATTAGCGAAAGAGAGTCTTCATCAAGAAGTTGTTTATTCTTTCTCTCAATCAATTGAAGGTACGAAGCAATAGTGCGCAAAGGCGATTTGAGGTCGTGTGAGGTTACATTTACAAAATGTTGCAGGTCTTCATTTTTGCGTTCTAATTCCTTCGCATAAGCCCTTTGCTTTTGTTCCGCTTCTTTAATACCCGTAATATCGGTGGAGTAGCTAATTAGACAGAGTAGCTCTTTGTCGTCATCGCTATATACCGGAGAAATTCCTTTTAAACTGTGCCTTACTTGTCCGAGATTATCTATAAATATCTCTTCCGTTTCTATTTTATCTTCTTTCTGTAAGGACGCTATCAAAATTTTATCCCTTGCTTCTGCCATTTTTAAATCTAAATGATACTCTCTGAAATAGTCTTCGTTCCTCTTCCCTATTATCCATTCGCGCACTTGAGGGTCATTTATAGCCGCACTATTCACGTAGGTATAGCACAACTGCTTATCGAAAGTGGCAATGCTTACAGGTATTTGCTCTAAAATGCGCTCATAGAGTTTCCTTTGATCGGTCAGTTGTTTTTCTTTCTCCTGTGTATCCTCTTCGTAAATGGTGTTCTTCCGAAATACCAAAAACAATAGGGCAGTGAGGCTAAATACCATTACCCAAGTGGTCGTATTGTATAAGATCATTTGGTCGGCCAACGGCAACTCAAATGCCCGTAAATAGAAAACGGTATAATGATAAAAGGCATAAGGAAAAATACTGAGGGTAATCCCCATGAAGATTAATTTACGCTGTCGGGTTTCAAAGAGATATAAGGGGATAATAGCGGTGAGGAGAAGAAAGTCTATAATGTGGGTGTGTTCTCCCAATAGATATGCCATAGCCAAGGTATTGGCATTAATGACGAGTATAGCGGTAATTTTTCCGGCATTCACTTTCCCCTTTTGTATTAGCACATGCACCAGTGCTAATCCCAGAAGATATAACCCTGTCATTACAGCTGTTCGATGGGAGCCATGAAGTATGTGCGAAATAAGACTACCCAACTGAATAACTACAAGAAAAAGCCAAGCGCGGTTCAACTGCACTATGATATTCTCTTCTCGTTTGGTATGGGCGGTCTCCGTTCCTGCCATCGAGATATAATTCCATAAAGAGGTTACAAAAGGAAACATCTTCATCTTTTACGCTTATTCATTTGGAGAGTTTCGTCTCAGCCAGATTGTTTTTTAACTCATTAAATAGGGAGGAATAAGATAGCCCCAAAAATCCCTTCCTCTTTGGTGAATACGTGTGAGAAACTGCCCCCGTTACATTTCTCTAATTTCTATCTTTGCGCCATGACTGAAAAGATTCTGATTGTTGACTTTGGCTCCCAATACACCCAGTTGATAGCTCGCAGGGTGAGAGAATGCGAGGTTTATTGCGAGATTTTCCCTTATAACCATTTACCGGAACTAACATCCGATATCAAAGGCATTATTTTATCCGGGTCGCCTGCTTCTGTGTTAGACCCTAATGCTCCTGAAGTGGATATTGACAAACTCATCAGCTTCGGCCCCGTGTTGGGGGTGTGTTATGGCGCTCAGTTAATGGCTCATACCTACGGAGGCAGTGTGCAGAAAAGCAATATTCGCGAGTACGGTCGAGCACATTTGCAAATAAAAGTGGAGGATGATATTTTGCTAAAAGGTGTTTCTGACAACAGCCAAGTGTGGATGAGCCATGGCGACACCATAAAAAGTATAGGAAACAAGTTTGAGTTAATTGCCAGTTCCGACACCGTAGAAACAGCCGCTTTCCGTTCCTGCAATGGCGGATTTCCCAACAAGGTATATGCCTTACAGTTTCATCCTGAAGTATATCACAGTTCCGAAGGAAAGACAGTGCTCAGTAATTTTCTGTTTGATATTTGTGGCTGCACTCACAGTTGGACAGCCGGCTCTTTTGTAGAGAACAGTGTAAAAAGTTTAAAGGAACTGATTGGCGATGAAAAGGTAATACTGGGATTAAGTGGTGGGGTAGATTCTTCTGTGGCTGCTTTGTTATTGGAAGAAGCGATTGGAGAAAATCTGCTCTGCATTTTTGTAGATAACGGACTGCTTCGCAAGAATGAATATGAAACGGTGTTACAGGAATATATGAAAATGGGCTTGAATGTTCAAGGCGTGAAAGCCGGCAAGCGGTTTCTTCACGAACTGCATGGAGTGAGTGACCCGGAGCAAAAAAGGAAAATAATTGGCCGAGTATTTATAGAAGTATTTGAACACGTAGCTAACAATCACCCGGATGTAAAATGGTTGGCACAAGGCACTATTTATCCCGATGTGATTGAGTCGGTTTCGGTGAATGGTCCTTCTGCTACCATTAAATCTCATCACAATGTGGGTGGCCTGCCCGATATTCTGAAACTGAAGATTGTGGAGCCGCTTCGGAACTTGTTTAAAGATGAAGTGCGCAAAGCCGGAAAAGAATTGGGATTGGTTCCCGAAATATTATATCGCCATCCATTTCCCGGTCCGGGTTTGGCGGTGCGGATACTCGGTGATATTACTGCCGAAAAAGTAGCCATTTTGCAAGAAGCCGACTATATCTTTATAGAAAATCTGAAAAAATTTGAGCTTTACAATAAAGTATGGCAGGCGGGGGCTATTCTCACCCCTATTAAAAGCGTAGGCGTGATGGGAGATGAGAGAACGTACGAAAATGTGGTAGCACTAAGAGCCGTGAACTCTACTGACGGTATGACGGCAGACTGGAGCCACCTGCCTTATGAGTTCTTAGCCAAAGTTTCTAACGAAATTATTAATAACGTGAAAGGGGTAAACAGAGTTGTTTACGATATTTCCTCCAAACCTCCTGCCACCATCGAATGGGAATAGTTTTTGCAGAATAGCTATCCTTGCATCCACGTAATGAAGAAATTGATTTTTTTGTCGCTGTGCTGTTTAGCATTTATTTTATTAAATGCGCAGAATGATTCCGCTCAACTGAGGGATGGAAATACTGTTTCTAACTACCGCATTGGTTTAATTCTTCCCTTTCAAACCGAAAGCACTTCTAATGGTATAGAAGACTTTTTTTCGGCTCCTGATTTTTATACCGCGAGCAGAACTAACCTGAATAATTATGCTACCGAGGCACTTGATTTCTATCAGGGCTTGTTGCAGTCACTGAACGAGGATACTGATAGCATTTATATTGATTTGCATGTTTATGACTGTTGGAACAGCGACTCGGTGACAGAGGAATTGCTCAGAAATCCCAATCTCAAAAAAGCGGATGTTATCATTGGTCCCTCTGCTACATCGAATGCTAAAATCATAGCCGATTTTTGCAAAGAAAATCACATTCTGAATGTGCAGCCTTTTACCCCATCTAAAAGTTTAACCTCCAATAATCCGTATCATCTGAAACTGGCGGCTACTATTGATGCCCATGTGGACAATCTGTTTCTTTCCATTTTAGATTCATTTACCAACGCTAACATCATTCTCTATTCTCCCGATAATGAAATCGGGCAATCTACTGCCCAGCGATTCGATTCACTCTTTAAAGATTACAATCGAACTTCTGCCGTTAAATTTTCCGTCACCAGTATTACTGTAAAAGACCTCAACTCGAAAAAAGATAAAAAAGAGATAGCCGATTTCTTAATGAGCAATAAAACCAACATTCTCATTGTCACCTCCTTTGAAGGCTCTTTTGTAAACGGAACATTAGGGAGTTTGTTAGACAAAACAAAAAATTACAACATTATCACTTATGGTATGCCTACTTGGTTAAACAGCGAAATTCTTCGGCTCGATTACCTGAATAGTTTCAATTGCCGCCTATCGGACGGCTTTTATCCTGACACAACTAAAGAGGAGACTATCCACTTTATCAATAACTACATTTCTGCTTACTATAAAGAACCGAGTGAAATGTCATTCTTAGGTTACGATGTGATGAACTTTTTGTTTACTGTGCTTCATTTGTATGGTAAGGATTTTCTCGACAAAATTATTACCCAGCGATTTACCGGCACGGCTCATAAGTTTGACATTATGAAAGAAATGAGCGACAGCACCCACATCAATTATTATGAAAACCGTCACGTAAATGTGTACGAAGTAGAGGAGTATAAGTTGAAGAAAATCTATTAATCGGTGTCAGATGATAAAGGATTATCTCTTCCTACTTATCACTTCCGAAATGCTCGATGAAGCCCAGCGCCTGATTCCTGAAACAAAAGTTAACCGCACTATCGCTTCCTATATAGATACCCTCACAGGACATCTCGGAGAGTTTGTGTTTGCCGCCTGTCTTTTGGGTGACTGGCGAAAACATCAAGTAGGAAAGAACAAAGGAGAAACTGATTTCGACCAATTTGAAATTAAAACTTCTGCCTTTCCTTTTAATGACAAGTTGCACCTGTTAGTGCGCGAAGATTATGCGAAGAAACGAAAGCCGGCTTACTATGTGCAAATTATTATAGACGTAAAGGATGAAAAAGCGGATACCATTCCGGTAAACACCTGCGCTTATGTGTGCGGATATGCCACCTCTGCTGAAGTAGATAACGCAGCCTTAAAAGATTTTGGAAGTAAACTCGGCAGCCATGGCAATTACCGTTGCCACTATATCCCCATTTCTAAATTACATCCGATAACGGACCTGCTGAAATAGGCTCCCCTCTATACCCGTACCTTAAACTCAGCTCCCTTTTTCCTTTCGAGAAATTATCTTACTTCCGCAGCAAACCTGTAAGGGAGAATGTGAGGGGGCGATGCGACTATTTCTCTATCGGCATTTAAACACTTCCGTATAAAATTTGCTGCTACTTTTTGTTCTCCAACCGCTAAAGCCATTTCGACTACTCTTACAGTTAAAGGTAGCAGACAGTGATAGTATTTTGACTTAGAAATGGTATAGTCTTTTAAAGTATAATCGTGTCCCTCATATAGAATTTGAAACTAAGTTGGAGTAGAGCGACTCAGAAGAGCAAGGCTTTATTATAAAATGGAAGATTTGGTGTTTAAATAATTAATCCTAACGAAATAGTAGAGATAAGCCGCTCACTATATCAAGCTACTCAGGAGAAGTAATCTTCCAGGTGTTGTAGAATATGTTCCGGTTCGGCCATGCGGCCATCTCCTATTAATCCGCTGGCTAATTCGCCATGTTCAACAGGTATCAAAATGTTTCCGAAGCTGTGAAGCAAGTCAATATTTCGTTTTACGGCTTTGTGTTTCCACATATCCAAGTCCATTGCAGGCGCATAAAACACGGGACATTTAGCTGAGAGATAAGTGGCCAGCAGCATGTTATCGCAAATGCCATTTGCCATCTTTCCAATAGTGTTGGCGGAAGCAGGCGCAATGACCATCGCATCGCCCCACAATCCGAGTTCTACATGGTTGTTCCAATTGCTGCCATCATCGGTAAGGTCCGAGTAAATTTTATTGCGGCTGAGAGTAGAAAGGGTTAGGGGGGCTATAAACTGAGAAGCCGAAGCCGTCATTATTACTTTGACTTCTGCTCCGGCTTTTATAAGTAAACGGACAAGAGTGGCGGTTTTGTAAGCGGCAATAGAACCGCACATCCCGATAATTATCTTCTTATCCAAGAGATGGCTCATGCCTTAAATTTCTTCTTCTACAGGTTCGGGTAAGCGAGCGGTAATTTCATCGTTCATGAATTCTTTAGTCGCGATAATTGCCGCGCTGGGAAGTTTTTCATAGAATTTTGAGATTTCGATTTGCTCCCGGTTTTCGTGAATTTCTTCTAAGCTGTCCGTATGGGAAGCAAAATCTTCCAACTTAGAATGAAGCTCTGCTTTCATCTCGACAGAAATCTGGTTGGCTCTACGGGCAATGGTGTAAATAGCCTCGTACACATTTCCTGATTTCTTTCCGATTTCCTTGAGATTTTGGGTTTCAAGAGCAGGGTTAATCTGTGTGATTTTGATTCTTTTTTGCTTATCCATTGCTTTTTAGTTTTTTGATTTGTTCTGATGAATTGTTGTATAATCTTTCCGCTTCCTTGATGTAACGACTCTTTGGAAAAAGGTCAACAAAGGTATAATAACTTTTGACAGTTTTTTCGAGCGTACTCACTTTTTCGCTTTGCTTTTTCTCCTCGCTTAACTGAAAATTGCCTTTAATAATCATAAAGTAACCCTTCTCAATTCGGGAATTAATATCCTTCAACTGTTTTTCATCTACTATTAGCGGCTTTTGCGCCTCGGCCTCTCTAAAAGCTATTTCAAAATTTCTTTGACGCTCCTGCAAAGGAGAAACCTCTGCCCACTCGAAAGCTGATTTGGCTACCAGAAAATGCGATTGTTGTTCATATTTAGAGGCCTCTGCCAAGTATTTGCTGCCACTGAATCGGTATTTGAAATCTTGATAACTGCTTATCACATGCTTAAATCTCTCCACTTTGCGCTGAGGAATAGAGTTTTCGGCAAAGCGATAATTAGACTTAACAATCATAAAACTGATCTTCTCATTCTCCTGAATGTCCGGATACTCCACCAAAAGATTTTCATAGCTCGTAGCGGCTGCCTTGTAGTTATCGGTACGGTAGTAAAGTTCGGCATTGTTCAGCGCCTTTTTTTCCAATTTCCTGCGTAGGTTATGGATGGCATCATTACATTCTGCAACATATTTACTATCGGGAAACATTCCGAGAAAAAACTGGTAAGCATCCATCGCCTTGTAAGTATAGGTTTGATCTAATTCGGGCTTGGGACTTTGCTGTTCATTACTTTTAGCATACATGTACAAACATTCTTCGGCATGTGTACTATTGGGATACTGGTCGTAAAAGTTTTTAAAGTGGTATGAGGAAATGAGGTAATCGCCCTGCTTATAGTTGGCCATACAATACATGTAGTATAGATCCTCTATACTCTCCCGTCCTTTCATCAGCCCTATCAATTCCTCCATTACCGGAATACATTTGAAGTATTCTTTTTTGTTGTACCAGAAAATGGCTTTTGCTTTTTTGTATTCGAGATCAGAACTCTTTAGCACCTTTTCGGGTGTTTCGCAAGAAGAAACGAACAAAAGAATCAGAAGGCTCAAACCGGCTAACAACCCGGACAAAGGGCGGCTGAAGGCAGACCACTGAAATCTCGAAACGATTGGGAATATATTGCAGTCAGAAGTCTTACTCATAAAAAGGCTCGCAAAGATAGATTTTTCAATGGGTTGAAGAAATCGGCTCTTAGAATATTGGTTAAAACGTCTAAGGAAGAGAATATTGTACAAAAAAAAAGAGTTGGACTCCTGACTTCCCAACTCTTTACTAAACTCAAGCACTATGTATGGTTATTGAACGGGAGCCGCCTGAAAAGGTTTCAAGACAAGGAATATTTATTTCCGGCTGCCCTCTCTGAATTGCAGAAGTAATTATCCTGCTTTGCGGAAAACAAGAAAAAAACTTTCTGCGAAGCCCACCAATTCACAATGAAATTCAATCACCTTATTAGGGTAACGGCTCCTTTGAGGAACACCTCCTCTCCGTTTTGTCTCTTTCCTTTTAGTAGATATACATATACACCAATGTCACAAGGTTTATCCTTAAAGTTGCCGTTCCAGCCGTAGCCCTGGTTATCTGACTCAAATACTTTTTGCCCCCAGCGATTGTATATGGTCATGTAGTATTCCACTAAATGCTCGCCTATCAAATGGAACACATCATTCACTCCATCATTGTCGGGAGAGAAGGCGGTAGGCAACAGAAGATGGGAGAAGGTATCGGGATCGTAAGGAACATTGCGGAAATAAGCGATAACCGTATCGGCTTGTTGTACCGTAATAAATACTATCGGGTCGGTATTGTTAGGGATGGGCTGGTGATGGATGAAATCATAATGGTCGAACACATACAAATGTTTCTGGCCATTATAATCTACTAAATGGGCAGTCGCTTGAAAATCCAGGTTTGACCCTGCCTGCGCCTCAACCATCCACGGGTAAGAAGGAGGTGTAAAACCACCTACCTGCACATCACCCGCCAACACATTGGGGCTTACCTCCACCAAAATACCGAGGGTATCCGGCCATGTATAGAAATTGGCAATGAGTGTATCGCGCTGATTAAAAGTGAAATTTATATTCGGGTCGGCAATGCCCGGTGCAAGCGTATGATGTTGAATAGACCAGTCGGTAAAAGTGAAACCGGTATTGGCAGTAACAGAGGCACTAATCGCAGTACCCTGGGGAAATTGGAAAATACCGGGATAAGCCGTAATCAGATTTCCGTTTAGGCTTACGTCACCGGCACCAGCAGGATTGGTGAGTACCGTCAAGTCAAAAGTATCCGGTACACTCCCGAAAAAGGCATAGATGGTATCTGTGCCGGCTACCGTAAAATGCATCGGGTTAGCCATATCATTCGGCAAGGCACTTTGAAATACTACGTGCCACTGTGCAAAAGCAAAACCGGAATTTGCGGTGGCGGTGACATTCACAAGAGTTTGATCCGGGATTAATAAACTATAAGGGAAAGTGGTGTAAATGCTTCCATTGATGGTAATGCTTCCTCCATTGGGAGGAAATGCTTGCAATATCACATTGAAGGTATCGTTGGTTTGAGCCGCTTTGAAATTAGCTGTGAGTGTATCGTGGTCGCTTATTACAAAACTGGCAGAAGCACTGGTGTTATTGGGGTTTAGCGGGTGTTTATTCAGTGACCAGGTATCAAATACATAACCCATATTGGGGGTAGCCATAATATTCACGAGAGTTCCGTCCACGATTTGTAAAATGGCAGGATAAGTAGATAGTGTATTCCCATTCACCGCCACATTTCCGCCACCCATTGGATTGAGCATCACGGTCAGGTTAAAAGTATCGGGGGGATTGGGATTTACCGTGAAATTAGCCAAGAGCGTATCGGACTGTGTGATTACAAAGTTGGCATTGGGCGAAGTATTGCTTGGGCTGAGCGTATGATGCAGAATGGTCCAACTTGTAAAAGAGTAGCCCATATTGGCTATTGCAGCAATGTTCACCATTGTCCCATCCACGATTTGCAAAACAGCAGGATAAGTAGATAGTGTATTCCCATTCACATCTACATTGCCCCCGCCCATTGGATTCACCATCACGGTTAGGTTAAAAGTATCGGGGGCAGCGAAAATAGCAATGAGTGTATCGCGTTGAGTAAACGTGAAAGTGGCATTAGCCGAAGTGTTATTAGGGGCAAGACTGTGATGAAATATTTGCCAGCCACTGAAAGTGTAGCCCGAATTGGGAGTGGCAGCAATGCTCAAAGCTGTTCCGCTGTTTATAGGGATAGTAATGGGAGCGGGAACATTGATAGAATTAATACTAACCGTGCCAAAGCCGGGTTGTTGAATCAGCACGGTGAGCGAATCGGGCACAACATTGCAGTTATCGAATCGAGCCACCAGCGTGTCATTTTGCCGGAAGCAAAAGCTGCCGGTTTCCAGCGTATCTACCGGATACACCAAGGTGTGATTCAACTCCCACTTATAAAAGGTGCAGCCTGCAATTGGGGTGGCGGTAACATCTACGCTGCTACCGTAAGGGATGTTGGATAGCACTTGTCCGTTTGAAACCGGAATGCCATTTACGGTGACTATTCCCGGGTTATTTCCTTTTAATAAAACCGTCAACTGACCGGGTGTGGGATTAACTTGTGTAAAGAAAGCGACTAATGAATCGGGGGTAGTGCCGAGGTCAAACCAAATACTATCAGCCGTAGTAGAAGGCGGCGGAGTGTGATTTATGACTACCCAGTGATCAAACTGCCAGCCCATAGCCGGATGTGCTACAAAGTTCTGGTTCACCCCTCCAAAATAATTGCCCGTATAAGGATAATTCTGCGGTGTTTCTACCGTGCCAATGGTAACGGTTCCGGCACAAGAAGGAGAGATATTGACGGTAACCGGATAGGGGCCGGTTACATTGTAGCAGGAATCAACTCCACCGGAAAACACGGCACAGCGGCCATTAATTTGATTGCGCAGATATTGCACGTTTTGCAACCATTGATTGTAACTGCCCCCCCACTTGGTGCAGTGCCGTTGCATTTCGGGTTGAATACGCGCCACCATCGTATCCAAGTGGTTCAGCATATTCGTGCAACTGAAGGCGGTGTTCAGCAATG
>CAZQYO010000013.1:0-21417 GCA_964597415.1 uncultured Chitinophaga sp. | reverse complement strand
CGAGCCCAGGTCGAGGAGCTTGGAAAAAGAGCGATTAAGGTGAAAACTTTAATCGCTTTTTCTTTTAGCAGATCGCCTATTGGGAATTGTTATTTGTAAATCCACAACAATACCGGTTTGTCGCTGGCATCTAACAAAGCCGAAACCTCTTTTAATATATGGGGCGATACCATCGGGCATCCGTTGCTCATGCAAATAGATTCTCCCTCGGTATCGGGAATGCAACTCATCGAATGTAATACGACTGCTCTTTCAAACGCCTTATTGTTGCTGGTATCTATACCATATAGCCTGTAAGACAGGCCGAAAGTCCCATAGTATTTGCTGCCGATTCTATAACGTCCCTCTGAGGTGCAGAAACTCCCCACCTCATTGCTGAAAATCACTTTTTCACCGTGGTAAGTTCGACCTCCACCGTGAGCACACAAACCCGCAATCAGCACGGAGTCATTTTTGAAATCCACTACAAAAAAGCGATTCATGGAAGATGGAATACTCATATCCACCAATATTCCGTAACCGCAACAGTCTCCTTGCTTTTCAGCATAGTGCTTTAACTCTTCAGCGTGCTGAATCAGTTTATGCTCGGCTATGTTATAGGGAGAGTTGTCCTTTAAATCGGTTCGAAGGGAGGATGCAACTGTCAGTAGAAAGATGAAAATTGGAAACATAAGTAAAGGCTACCGCATACATATTGCTATACAACGCAGTACGGCTTCAAAAAATTTTATCATCTAAATAGGGTGAGGAGAGAGTGCTCTTGAACTCCGTGCATTACATTGCTCTGTTCAGTGGAGTAAATGTTTTGGTGGGTTTTATTTTGATGCGGTAGGGCTGGTTGTTATCTTTCATATATTATCAGAGGTGGAATACTTTATTCGTTCTGGCTCAACTCCTGAATTTTTAATGTCTTTTGTAACGCCAGTGCCTTATTCATTTGCCCCGAATCTATTGCCAATATTCGCATTACTATAGCTCCCTCTTTGGTGGGAGTGATAAGGTCACAATTTACCCGGTTGACCGATGACAATCGCAGTTTAAACTTTCTCTTCATGCCAACTTGATTGTTTCGAACATAATACGGCTGCATATTATCTCCATAAAATGCCAAGGAGCAATACTGTGTAGAATCGGTAAACTCTCCTGTGATTAGAATATCTCTATCGCGAGTATTGTAGAAGCATGCACTGTATATAAAATCAGGATTGGGCAACAATACTCTTCGGAAATTGGCATCAGTTTTTGGAGCGTAAATAACCGTGTTCATAGGTTTTTCGGAACGGTATTTCGCTATTGCAAATAGAAGTTTAGGGACAAAAGCAATTACCAAATACTGTGTGCAGAAAATAATAGCAACAGACCATATCAGTAACCCAATAAGTCCTTTCCTTATCATGGTTTCACAATTTTGATTTCTGGCAAAGAGGCTTTATCTAAATGCTCCACATAATCCTTTTCTCCCCGATAAATTCTAAGCACCAGATTAAAATGAGAATGAGCAGGAGAGGGAAGCCAATTGCCGAGCCTTTTACTATGTGAAATAAAAATGGAGAAGTTGCCAAGACTATCACTCTGAATGGTAGAGTTATTCACTGAATACTTTTCTTCTTTATTGGGAACCAGAAAAAAATCTTTCCCATATAAAGTGAAGCTCCAGTATGCTGCGTGAATTTGGTGGATGTTACCGGAAATGATATAGTCATTCACTGAATTGAGTTTTTCTTGCTCGTTATCTCTTTGCGCAAAGAGATAAACGGCCTCCTCGCCCGGCAAGGTAAATGGTGCAAAAACGGTAATCTGAGCGGTTAACAAATTATCTTTGCCTAAGGGTAAGTGCTTGCTACTTATCCAGCTTCCATTTTTAAAAAGGATGTCTGAATTTTGGTAATCGGCTATACGAAATAGCGCTACACCAATGCCGATGAGAACGCTAACTACAATAAAAAGAGCTGCTTTGAAATATTTCACGCCATCAAATAAAGAAATTTGAATTGGTATTTGAATTTCTACTGCCGGTAAATAGAAGTGGTTTGCTTTTCCCCATTCGCTTTAGGGGGTGAAAATATTGCTTTATAAATGTTCTCAGTAATTAAATGGCTCATTTAACTATGAGGAGTAAAGCAGATTGCAAATCTGCAATTATCTATGAGTTCGACATGCCTTGCGGAACATGCCGAACAGCAAATTCGCAATACGCTACGCTAACATCGCGAACAGTGAAGTTTGAGTTTCGTTCATCTGCCATTACTCACTTCTTCTTTTTTTTCTCCTCACGCATTTCTACAAACTCCCTTACTTCCCCTACCGTCATTTCCTTCAGTATATTTTCCAGCATAATCGGTGGCTTTTTGCGGATGGCCTGTAAGGGATTTTCAGGATAATCTTCCGTTTTTTTACCGGGTGACCATTGCAGCAGGTCGTTAGGAGTGCAACACAGCAGCTTGCACAGGGTTTCTATGTCACTCAGCATCAGCCGGTTGGTTTTGCCATCTAAGTATTGCATTGCTTTCTCTTTGCTGATACCCGCTTTGGTCAAAGCAGTGTAATCGTGTGCAATGGCTTTCTCCCGGCACAGGTCTTTTATCCTTAATCTTATCATGGCGGTTGTTTTTTTGCCTCCAAAGCTCCTTTATAGCCCCGTAGGCAGGGTTAAGGAACCTAAAATAAGGGTTTTATTGCCTAATTATCAACTTTTGTTCCTTAAGTAGGAGCAACTACTCCTTAAGTAGGAGTAAGTGCTCCTTAAGTAGGAGTAAGTGCTCCTTAAGTAGGAGTAACTACTCCGTAAGTAGGAGTAACTACTCCGTAACAAGGAGTAAGTGTTCCTTAAGTAAGAGTAAGAACTCTTTAAGTAGGAGTAACTACTCCGTAACAAGGAGTAAATCATTAAAAAGCCGAAAAATGTTGACAAACAGGTGGCTTTTTGTGGATAACAAGGCTCTATTGCTGTTCGCGATGTTAACTCAGCGCATGGCGAACCTTAGAGAATGGGCGATTTTAATCGCTATTGGCTTTTAAATCTTGTCGCCAAACAGTGCTACAGCACGTTTGTAGAAAATAAAAAGGCAAATGGTGGCTTGCTGATGGCGAATTGAACCATTAAGAACATGGAGGACATTCATCAAGCTACACTACATTATTGCGCCAGTTGGGAATATCGGATATTGAATTACGGATTACGAATTTGAAATGTAAACTTAGAAGATAGGTCTTGTTAGCAAACAGCGCTACAGCACGAACGCCCGTGGGAGGGTGATGTGCCAAAGGTGGGGGCAGTAAGGCGCCAAATATTAAGATAGTTTAGTCTTTTTATTCTCTCCCTATCAAAATTTTAATTTGGTTTTGTCATAGAAATCGAAATGCTGTGCGGAATTGTAGTGGAAGTGTTCCCTGTCTGTGCGTGTTTGACTACTTCGTAAAGCTCGCTTGACAGAAAGGAAAGTCGAATGTAGATATGACTTCCTACTCTAAACAATGAATTGTGTATCAGATCCGCATTGCCTTAATAAAATACTACCCTTTGGCTACTGTGTATTTCGGGGTGTGCAGAGGATTGTAGGTGTAGCAGAAAAATGCCCTTTCCCACTTTTTCTTTCATAAGATTAAAAGTAGTGTAGGCGGGAATGTTTTGCTGCAAGATTAATCGGCCATCAATGGCATATAATGTGGCTACTAAGTCTTCCTCATATCTCGAAACCACTTTCATTATATCTTCGGAAGGGTTAGGCTGGATGCTCACCGGCAGTTCGTACCGCAGCACTTCGGTGCCGGATATGGTAGTCGAATCGCAAACGGTATTAGGCGCTAAGAAATCGCGAATGATTCTGACGGTGGAATCCATATAAGTAGAAGCCGGAGGAATAAAAGGAATAGGAAGTATATAGGGCACATGGTCGGCTCCTTGAAAAAGATAAAAGGAATGATTTAGGTTGATGTGAGATAACCTATTCTTGATGTCGCCTCCGCCAAACAACAAACTTTCGGGATGGGTAGAAGCATACACACTATCGTAATAGCAAGAAACAGTGGCATCGGCAGTACCGTGAACACCTACTATAATGGGGTCGTTGGGCATTATCCAAACTGTATCGGCAATACCGCCACACAAATCAATTACTCCTTTCACTTTAGTAGAGTAGCCGGGGTTTCCGCTGTTGCCCTCGGGACCTCCCAGCGAATCGAGTGCCGGACGCGCCCAATCCGGTTCATCGCGCGAAAGGGTATCTATCTTTCCATAAGCATAATTGAGGGCAATAAAAGCACCGGCTGAACTCCCACCAATAAAAATTTGATTGGTGTCTATACGGTAAGTGTTGGTGGTTTGTGCGTCTTTATAAAAATAGCGAACGGCTGCTTTCATGTCTTGCACCCCGCGCATAAGTGCTTTAAACTGGTTGGTGTCGCAATCGCTGCCGTCTTCAAAACCCAAGCGATAGTCAATAGAAGCGCACACGTATCCTCTTTTGGTAAACTCGTCACACAGGGTAATTATATCGGGGCTTTGGCGTATGCCTGCGGTAAAACTTCCGGGAAAGGCCAGCATAATCAGCGGGCGATGCGCAAAGTTATCGCCCGTTGGTTGATATATATCCATTTGCAAATCAATGAAGGTGCTGTCAAACTTCATTGCATTGCCAAAGGTAACGGTGGAAGAAGACTGCGAAAAAATCTTGTCGTAGTACCGCCCGTTTGGGCATTGAGCAGTGGCAGATATATGCCTCAGCATTAGAAAAGAGAACAGCAGAAGAGGTAAATATTTCTTCATGGTACGCTTATTTAAGTAGTTTGAAAGTAGGAAAAAAAGCGAAGTCATAACAATAGCGTTAAAAAAAGCGTAAAGAGCTGTGAAGGTTTTCGTTTAGAAGTAAATTCTTAATTGCAGGCGTTTATATTTACAGTTATGCTTAGAAAGATTCTGATACTTTTTTTCTCCGCCTCGGTCATGGGCATCGTGCCTTCGTGCAACAACAACAAAATAGCCTGCCCTACTTATGCAGATAGTTTCCCCGATAAAAAGAAAAAGAAGAAACCTGAGCCGCAGATACCCAAAGCCACAAAGCCTAAAAGTGGCTTGCTGCCACCAAATGCCAAACACAAATAAGTCGCAGTTTGCTTTTTAGAAAAATTTGGTCATTCAACATTGCTTTCACAAGGTGTGAACGCTACTTGCTTTATGAATAAAGTAATAAATCAATTGAAGGTGCATTGTCGAGTCATTGTTATTTTAGTAGTAGCTAATGAACAAGATTCTCGAATATACCATTCTTAGTTGGGGGAAATTAACGATCACTTTCAGCGACCTGCTTCTCATAGGCACAGCCATTTTTTCGGTTATAATAATGCTTCGTATCATCCATTATCTGTTGAAAAGGATAGAGGAAAGGGGGCGTATTGATTCCGGTAGGCGTAATTCAGTTTATCTCATTATTAAATATCTGTTTATCATTTTTACCATTGCGGTTACATTAGAGGGACTTGGTGTTAAACTCTCTATTTTTTTGGCCGGCTCTGCGGCTTTGTTAGTAGGCTTGGGTCTTAAAGAAACGTTCAATGATTTGGTGTCCGATGTTTTGTTGTTAGTGTAAGGGACGATACAAATAGGAGATGTGTTGGAAGTAGATGGAATAGTGGGTCGGGTAACTATCATTAAGCTGCGTACATCTGAGATTGTTACCCGTGATGGTATCAATATTATAGTTCCGAATCACAAATTTGTAACCGAAAATGTGATTAACTGGAGCCACAATAAGAAGCCGACCAGATTTAAAGTAGAGGTAGGAGTAGCTTACGGTAGTGATGTGGAACAAGTAAAAGCACTACTGCTGAAAAGTGTTGAAGAATTACCGGAGGCTATTACGGGATTGAAAGAATACAATCCAGTGATTCGCTTATCTGATTTTGCAGAAAGTTCTGTCAATTTTGACATTCTGTTTTGGTCGTACAACCACTTTCAGTTTGAGACAATAAAAAGCGACTTACGCTTTATTATCTCTCGAAAATTCAAAGAGAACCATATTGAAATCCCTTTTCCTCAGCGCGATATTCATATCCGCAACCCTAACCTGAGCGAAGAGAAATAAAAAAGCCGGAGCGATACCCCGGCTTTCTGTTTTTATAATTTATGGCGGTTATAGTTTGCGCAACACTTCTACTTCGTCATAAACTTCAATGGTATCGCCTGCTTTTACATCTTGGAAATCTTTGATTTGCACTCCGCAATCTAAGCCGCTTACCACCTCTTTGGCATCATCTTTAAATCGCTTGAGCGAAGCCAGTACTCCGGTATGAATCACAATGCCATCGCGAATCACCCGTATTTTTGAATTGCGCTGAATTCTTCCTTCCCGAACAAAGCAACCGGCAATGGTTCCCACCTTAGACACATGAAATGCCTCTTTTACATCCACATTACCAATGACTTTCTCTTCGATTTTTGGCTCCAGTAATCCTTCCATGGCACTCTTGATATCGGCAATGGCATTATAGATAATGGAGTAGAGTTTGATTTCTAAGTTCTCTGTTTCCGCTATCTTCTTGGCATTTAAGGAAGGTCGAACGTTAAATCCGATCACAATAGCATCAGAAGCAGTAGCCAGCAATACATCCGCTTCAGAAATTTGCCCCACCGCTTTGTGAATCACCTTCACCTGTACTTCTTCGGTAGAAAGTTTCAACAATGAATCGGTTAAGGCTTCTACCGAGCCATCTACATCTCCTTTAATAATCAGGTTCAGTTCCTTAAAGTTACCCAATGCTAATCGTCTTCCGATTTCATCAAGGGTAATGTGTTTCTTGGTTCTTATTCCGGTTTCTCGTTCTAACTGTGCTCGTTTAGTAGCCAGTTCTTTCGCATCCTGTTCATTGCTGAACACTTTGAATTTTTCACCGGCTTGTGGTGCCCCGCTCAGTCCGAGAATTTGTACCGGACTGGAAGGTCCTGCCTTTTCTACCCTTGATCCGGTATAGTCGAACATGGCTTTTACTTTTCCATAGTAAGGACCACAAACTATAATGTCGCCTTTGTGTATTGTACCGGTCTGCACCAAAAGGGTAGCGGTGTAGCCGCGACCTTTATCGAGTGTAGCTTCTATCACCGAACCGATGGCCGCTCTTTCAGGGTTTGCTTTTAAGTCGAGTACGTCTGCTTCTACCAAAATTTTATCGAGCAGCAAATCAATATTCAAGCCTTTCTTAGCTGAAATTTCCTGACTCTGATATTTGCCTCCCCAATCTTCTACCAATAAATTCATGCTCGCCAACTGCTCGCGAATTTTATCGGCATTGGCTCCGTCTTTATCAATCTTGTTAAAGGCAAAAATCATTGGTACGCCCGCAGACTGTGCGTGATTGATGGCTTCTTTGGTCTGCGGCATCACAGCGTCATCCGCTGCAATTACGATCACTGCTATATCGGTCACTTTAGCTCCACGCGCTCTCATGGCCGTGAAGGCTTCGTGGCCGGGAGTATCCAAAAATGTAATGACTCTGCCGCTGGTAGTAGTTACTTCATAAGCGCCAATGTGTTGTGTAATTCCCCCCGATTCTTTAGCCACCACATTGGTTTTGCGGATGTAGTCCAGCAAAGATGTTTTACCGTGATCTACGTGACCCATGATGGTTACAATAGGAGCGCGGGGAAGTAATTGATCGGGGGTATCTGCTTCTTCTTCAACAAAAGCGGTAGTTTCTTCGGCTGATTGAAACTCTACTTCAAAGCCGTGCTCACCGGCTACGAGTTCTAACAATTCGGCATCGAGTCGTTGGTTAATAGAAACCATCACCCCTAATTGCATACAAGTTTGAATGACTTGAACGGGAGGCACATTCATTAAACTGGCCAATTCGCTCACGGTCATAAACTCGGTTACTTTGAGTTTACTATTCTGATCTTGTATTTGCTCGGCTGCTAATTTTTCATGGGCAGTTTCGCGTTTTTCTCTTCTTAATTTTGATCGGTCACTCTTAGAGGTTTGCGCCTGAATCTTGGCCATCGTAGCCTTGATTTTATCTTCAATTTCCTTCTCGCTTATTTCGTTGGAGACCGGCTCATTTTTCTTGTTTTCATTCCGCTTGCGCTGGAATTCCGCAACTTTGCGATCTGCCGGAAGCGGAGTAGCTCTTTCTTTTCTTTTTACAAGTTTTCTTTCTCTCTTTTTCTTTTCTCCGGCATCGTCTTTAGCTGCTTTCGGATCTTCCTTCTTCTTAGGCGGATCCTGTTTTATTTCCATTTTGCCTATCAACTTAGGCCCTTCTAACTTTTGGTACTTTGTTTCTAATTTCTGCTCCGGTTCGGGTTCCGGTTCAGCGGGTTTCTTTTTTACGGAAACTTCTTTTTCTTTAATAGGTTCTGCCGGCTTCTCTTCTTCTTTTACGGGGGTTTCTTCCTTTTTCTTACGCCCTTTCTTTCCCTTTTCCAAATCTATCACCCCTACTACTTTCGGCCCGTTTAAGGTTATTTTTTCGGGGGTAACTACTTCCTCTTCTTTATGGGCGATGTTGCTGGTAATTAGAATTTCCTGTTCTTCTTCTTCCTTTTTAGGAGGGGCTATCACATCCTCCTGCATCACTACCGTTTCCGGTTTTGCTTTGTCAATATTGGTGTTGTCGGCTTGTTGCTTAATGCTCTTATCGTCACCGAATTCTTTATCCAGCACCGCAATCATATCGGGAGTCAACTTCTCGTTCGGATTTCCGGTAAGGGAAAACATTGCCTTTTTCAGCGCCTCCAGGATGTGCTCCTGCGAAACGTTGTAAGTAGAACCTGCTTTCGCTAACCGTAATGCTTTTACCTCTGCCATTTGCAATTTTTTGATTAAGTAAACGTGGCCAGTGATCGGTGTATTCTTGTCACCGGCCACTGACTACCTATCAGTTATTTCTTTGCGTTTCATGCGTTTAATGCTTCCACATTATTCATCTTGAAACTCACTTTCGAGTATCTTTCTAATCTCTTTGATAGTTTCCTCTTCCAGATCAGTTCTGCGCACTAATTCGTCATCGCTCAGTGCCAATACACTCTTAGCGGAATCGCAGCCGATTTTCTTTAGTTCATCTATCATCCAGCCTTCAATTTCATCGGCAAATTCATCCAGCTCAATATCGTATTCCTCTTCTTCTCCCTCTTCGTTTTCGCGATATACATCTATTTCGAATCCTACCAAACGGCTGGCCAGTTTAATGTTAACTCCCCGCTTGCCAATAGCGAGTGATACTTGATCCGGTTCTAAATACACCGAAATGCGTTTCTTTTCCTGATCAATGTCAATGGAGTTGATTTTAGCCGGAGCGAGTGCCCGCTGCACCATTAGGGAAAGGTTATTGGTGTGGTTGATAATATCAATGTTTTCATTTTTCAATTCGCGTACTATGCCGTGAATCCGGGAGCCTTTTACGCCTACGCAAGCTCCTACCGGATCAATTCTATCATCAAAGGACTCTACTACCACTTTCGCTTTTTCTCCCGGTTCGCGCACTATGTTTTTGATAACAATTAAGCCGTCAAAAACTTCAGGAACTTCTTGCTCCATCAGTTTTGCTAAAAAGGCATTATCTGTTCTGGAAAGGATAATGTAAGGAGTGCCGTTCTTCATTTCCACTTTCTTAATTACGGTGCGAACAGTTTCACCTTTTTTGAAGAAATCGGTTTTTATCTGCTCGGACTTGGGCAACAGCAATTCGTTTCCTTCTTCATCCAACAACAGTATTTCCTTTTTCCAAACCTGGTAAACTTCAGCAGCTACAATTTCGCCCACCCGATCTTTATACTTTTTAAATACTTCATCTTTCTCCAGATCGCCCACGCGCGAAGCGAGAGTTTGGCGAGCGGCAAGAATGGCTCTGCGCCCAAAACTTTCGAGTTCTATTTTTTCATAGGTTTCTTCTCCCACTTCAAAATCCTCCTCAATCTTTTGCGCATCGGTAATGCCGATTTGTATAATTGGGTCTTCTACTTTATCGTCCTCCACAATTTCCCGTCTGTGCCATATTTCAAGGTCGCCTTTATCGGTATTGACTACGATGTCAAAGTTGTCCACTTCACCGTATTTTTTGCGAAGCAGAGTTCTGAAAACATCTTCGAGCACCTTCATCATGGTAGGTCGGTCAATATTTTTCATTTGCTTAAACTCGCTAAAGGAGTCTATCAGATCTAAACTGTTCATAGTGTTTAGTTTTTCGTTTTGATTTGTATGGATTTGATTGCCTAATTATTCTCTTAAATTTTAAAAACTAACAATGCCTTTTTTATGTCCGCGTATTTTATTTCTACTTCGCGAGGCTCTATATAGGACTTTGGTTCCTGTTTTTTATTTTTCTTTTTTTCCTGCACCACTTCGCGCAGTTTTATTTTCTCTAAGTCGGCAGCCATTAATTCGGCTTCAATTTTCTCTCCGTCATTTTTTACTATGTCCAACACACGGCCGATTCGTTTTTTATACTGGCGCGGTACTTTGAGTGGATTGGTCATGCCCGGTGAGGAAACTTCCAAAATATAGTTATCGGGCACTAACCCGCTGCCATCGAGATTTTTTTCGAGGAAGCGTGAAATTAGCGCACATTCATCAATATGAATTCCTTCATCGCTATCAACGAACACTTCAATCTTCTTACCTAATAGGACTTTTATCTCCACTAGAAAAAGATTTTTTTCTGTCAGCATTGGGCTTAACCACTTTTCAATAGTGCTTGTAAGAGTGTCAGAGTTCATGTCCAAAAAATACGAGAGGGGACTCTCGTCCCCTCTACCAATCTTAAATACGGATGCAAATATGAATTTTTTTATTGAGAAAGTCAAATGAGGAAGTGCGATATTGCTAATCTCCTCCAACGTTCTGCCTACTTGTTCACTATCGGAAGTTGCAGGAAAGAGCCTTCGGATGTTCCGCAGGTGATAGTAAAGGTATCCGGCTGATGTTCCGGCAAATCAAAATGCCCGGCATCTGCACCGGCAATAGAAACACGAATTTGATGATCCTTTTTGAATTGGTAAGATATAGGCAATAGGTCTATGCTCAGACTTACCGTTTCTCCTTGGGTATATTTTTCTTCATCCTGCTTTCTGTAGGAGTGATCGGGGTAGGCCGTTTTATATACGACATCGTCCGCTATTTTGCGAAAAGAGGGGCGCAACATTCCCTCCGTTACATAAGTTACGGAGCTATCAGGGGCTACATCTTCGAGATAACAAAACACTGTTGCATCATTGGCATCGGCTGAAAACTGTAGGTTGACGATTGGATGTCCGGTTATTTCTGTAGATGTGGTTAGTGGCTGCGAAGTAAATGAAAGCAGTTTTTCGTCCTCGGTTCTTCGATCGCTGTAATTGGTTGGGCCGTGCTTGTACAGAGCCGTAACACTGTTCCACCGGGAGTTAAGCCCTGTGCTTGCGGTATAATCTACTTTATAGATATTGGCTCCTTCGCTTACATGCTCAGGGATGGTTTGTATGGTCTTATCGGCAGAAAAAAAGAATTTCGTTTGCTTTAGATTCATAGGCGGCCAGGTATTACTGTTTTCCCAAGTTTCTTCTCCAATAGTGTAATAGGTTACAGCCGGTTCGTTTTCTATACCATTATCAATTCCTTTTAAATGAAAGTCCAGAAAGCGCAGCATTTCAGTATAGATGCTAAAACTTATTTTTTTGCTAAGGGCATAGGGGCTGGCATTATCGCTTGGGCCATGATCCCAAGGACCAATTAATACCTTTTCCGTATTAGAGGTACTCAGAAAGCCATCGGTGCAAGATTTTGATAAAGCACCATCATACCATCCGCCCATTCGGTAAATGGCCGTTCCCGAATTTTCTATTTTGTGGAGATAAGAATGTACGCTGAAATCATCGGCTGCCGCTTTGAGTACGGGATTGTAATCATCGCGGTATTTAATGCTCTTGAGACCATCAAATACATTGAAATTTTTTTTGTGTGTATGGAGTGCCTGATGAAGGATACGTTTTCTGCGATCAGTCTTTACAGGGTGAATTCCCCAAATCAGATTTGCTCTTTTGCCAAAAACTCGGTAATTATTATTGTCTAATGAACGGGTGGTAAAACTCCACACATCTACAAAAGGTCCCTGACAAACCCCTCCCGGATATAAAATATCACCATAGAGGTCGAAAATTCCGGAGCGCGGTATGCAGGCTTTCAACGCAGGATTTTGATTGGCAACCAACAATTCAGCGGCTGTAGCACCATACGAAATTCCCGAAGTAGCAATATTGCCGTTGCACCAAGGTTGCTTTACTATCCAGTTTATAATGTCATTTCCATCTGCAATTTCTTGTGGGCTAAATTCCATATTCCGAGTACCCATGCTGGCTCCTGATCCTCGCGCATCTACGATTACACAGGCATAACCAAAAGAGGTAAAGAAATCCACTTCTTGTTCGCTCACAATTACCAGCACCGGATCTTTAAAGAGACTTATAGGAAACTTTGCCTTTATAGAACGATTGTAACGAGTCGGATAAAGTATAGCAGGAATCTTTTTTCCTTTCTCTAAGTTCTTTGGCAGAAACACGTCCACCGCCAATAGCGTGCTATCCTTCATTGGCACATAATAGGATAGGTAGTTAAACCCTTTGTATTGCGGAGCCGAATAACCTTGATAGACTCCGGGACGGCTGATTTTTTTGGGAGACTCAGGGTTGTGCCCACCTGCTGTGACACGGAAAACTAAGAACAGAACGAGGAGAGACATTTCTATCTTTTTCACAAGGGATTAAATTTTAGGGAATCAGGTAATGGTGGAATGGACGATGGCAAAGAGTAGATATTTTAGCATCCGAAAAATAAATTTGGGGGATTCATTAGTTTATCGTAATATTGCGATTGATAACGATTGAATGGGAACTAATAAAGCAGAAGAATTTACAGTTAAGGACAATCGCATTGCTCGCTACGCTAAGGCATTAGCTCATCCGGCAAGGGTTGCCATCCTTAAATTGCTGGCGGGAAACAAAAGTTGTTTTTGTGGTGATATTGTGGAGGAATTGCCTTTATCGCAAAGTACTGTTTCGCAGCACCTAAAAGAATTGAAAGAGGCCGGCTTGATTAAAGGAGATATTGATGGCGCTAAAGTGTGCTACTGTATAGACGAGAGGGAATGGGCACTTGCCAAGACCTATTTGAACGAACTTTTTGAAGGAATCACTACCAAACAGAAAGGCTGTTGCTGATTTCTATTCATGGACTTATCGCCATATTACGATTACAAACTAAATCTAAATAAAAATGGAAACCAACCAACATCTCAAAGACTTAGTAAAGCAAAAGTACAGCGAAATTGCTTTACAGGATAAAGAAACCAACCAGTCCTCTTGCTGCGGAGCAGGCGATTGTTCTACTGAAGTTTACAACATTATGAGTGACGACTACACTCAAATGAAAGGGTATAACCCCGATGCTGACTTGGGACTGGGCTGCGGCTTGCCCACGCAATTTGCAAAAATCAGAAAAGGGGATACCGTAGTGGATCTTGGCTCCGGAGCGGGGAATGACTGCTTTATAGCGCGGGAAGAAACAGGCCCCGAAGGTCGTGTAATAGGCATTGATTTTACTCCGGCCATGATAGAAAAGGCACGTGCTAATTCTGATAAGCTCGGTTTTAATAACGTAGAATTTCGGCAGGGAGATATAGAGAAGATGCCGCTCACAGCAAATATGGCTGATGTGGTAGTGAGTAATTGTGTGCTCAATTTGGTGCCCGACAAGAATGCGGTGTTCCAAGAAATATTTCGTGTGCTGAAGCCCGGTGGGCATTTTAGTATTTCAGATGTAGTACTCACCGGCCAATTACCCGACAGACTTCGAGACGATGCGATCATGTATGCGGGTTGTGTTTCGGGAGCCATACAAAAGCAAACCTACTTGGATTTGATTAAAGCCAACGGTTTTATCAATCTACTTATCCAAAAAGAAAAACCGATAATCATACCGGACGATATTCTGAAAAACTACTTGACGGAATCAGAGTTGGAGCAATATAAGCGGGGAGAAGTCGGTATTTTCAGTATAACGGTATATGCCGAAAAGCCTGTAAAACAGGAAGCTTGTTGTGATCCCGGCTGTTGCGGATAAACAACTGACAAAACCATTTTCGCTATAATTTTTTCAAATAGTAATTGGCGGCAGTCAAAATCCCGGTAAGGGCTATAAGCATTTTTACTTAGGCCTGCAAAGTGACTTAAATTTTATACTGTAAAATGAGAATTATGCAAATCATCCGGTTGCGATAATCCGTGTGTTTCATTAGGTCGCAACTAAAAATTCATACATTCGCCCACACACTCAAGCAAGTTTCGTGGGGAAACCAAGAAATGTAATTCTCATAGTGGCAGATAGTTTGCGCTATGACTCAGTATATAAAGACGGAAATCCTGGCGTTCCTTATCTCGAACAAAATGCCACACAATTTTCCAATGCGCGCTCTTCGGGCTGCTGGACTTTGCCGGCTACTTGTTCGCTTTTTACAGGGATGTTACCGCATCAGCATGGCGCAACTTCGCAAAGTCGCTGGTTAGAAAATAATATCCCTTCACTCCCTGATAAACTTAAAACTGCAGGCTATAAACCCATTCAGGTATCTGCCAACATTGTAACTACGGATGTGTTTAATGTGAGCAAAGGCTTTGATGAAGTACATAAAACGTGGCAATTCGTAGAATCGCGTCACCAATGGCTGCTGCGTTTCGTTCTTTCGATGAATCGTCCGCGTATTCGCAGAATGGTGCTAAAGCCAAAAGATGTGGTATTTGATAGGCTAAGTGAAGATTTACGACAGGGGATTGTGTGGGCACAAAAAACAGTTCAGGATTCCTTTACCAAGGCAAAAGGAATAATTGAGAAAAATAATAAGGAAAATCAAGGAGTATTTGTGTTTATCAACCTTATGGAAACTCACTATCCTTACCATATAGCAGACACATTTACTTTGATGAATAAAACTCTGCTCGGTAAAATTCACGAATGGCGGGTACTGTACCACTACCTCTCACAAACTTTCCTGAAAAAAGAGAAGAGCTTTGTCACGCAAGACGATTTAGATCTCTTGCGCACCAAGCAACAATTATCATGGAAGCTGATACGTGAGGACGTAGATAATTTTTGTCGGGAAATGCACCAAGGCACTGATAACTTAGTGATATTTTGCAGCGACCATGGTGATAATTTTGGAGAGCAAGGCTGGCAGTATCACTTCAGCAATGTAACGGATGGCGGAAACCGGGTACCGGTTTTTTGGCTGGGGCATGAGGAGCAGAGCGCGGAAGTGAAAGCACACAACGTCAGCTCCCGCCATTTGCATCACGAGATTCTGCACGCTGTTGGTTTAGATAATGAAGGATTTACTTTGATGGAGGAAACAGAGAACAACCTTCCGATGTTGCAAAGTTTTTGGTATGATAACGAAGGCCGCACCATGCCCCGCTATAAATACAATCAGGCTGCCTTTGTAGATGGCGATAAGCGTTTTGTGTACCGTGCCGGCAAATGGATGTATGCTCCCGTGAGCAATAATGGGGCTGAACCCACCTTTGAATATGTAGAATCTAACTTCAATCCTTTAGAGGCGCTGCAATTGCCGGCTGAAAGAAAAAAATACATTGAGCAGAATTTTAAAACCTTTTCTGCGTTTTCAGAGAAGATAATGAACAAGGGCAAGTAAGTATGAATGTGGAGGAAGTTCGCAACTATTGCTTAGCAAAAAATGGAGTAACCGAAGAGTTTCCCTTTGATGAAGATACCTTGGTGTTTAAGGTAATGAACAAGATTTTCCTGCTCACCAGTCTTTCTTCCCGACCATTTACCTGCAATCTTAAAATGAAGCCGGAGCAAATAAACAGCTATCGGGAAAAATACAGCGAAGTGATGCCCGGATACCACATGAACAAAAGACACTGGAATACCGTTATCTTTGAGGGCGCTTCCATTCCAGGAAAGGAATTGCTTTGGATGATTGACCATTCGTATGAGCAAGTGATCAAGGGAATGCCGAAGAAGTGGCAACAGGAATTAAATAGTTTGTAAGATGATAGATATATTACTGGTTTTGATTTTTTGCTATCAGTTGCACCGCATGGCACATAAGCGCGGGTTGTCTGCATGGCCTTATTTGATTAATTATTTGGCCGGTTTCCTTTTAATAGCAATCGGTATTGGCTATACGGCCATTTCTATTTTCGGAAAGGATTTGTTGCAAAATGAGGAGGCCATGAAGAAGACATTGATGCTCGAACCTTTTGCCATTCTGTTTGAAGTATTGCTCTTCATATACTTCCGCAATAATATTATGAAAGCAGAAGTGCAGCAAGAGGAGGATGACCATCAAGATCCGCCACCTACCCAAGAGAAGAAGGATTTGTCTTATTTCAGATGATCATTCGGTTTAGCTCTGCCTCACCATTTATATTTGCAAAATGTTCGATTTTATCATAGTCGGTCAAGGAATTGCCGGCTCTATGCTTGCATGGTTTCTGCATAAAGCCGGGAAAACTCTTTTGGTCATTGATGATAATAAAAGCATTACTCCTTCGCGTATTACTTCCGGAGTTATTAATCCGGTAACGGGCAGGCGCTTGGTCAAGACGTGGCTGGCCGATGAATTGCTGCCTTTTGCCGCCAACACTTATCAGGAATTAGAATCCGTTTTAGGTAAAAAACTTTATGAGCCTTTAAAAATTGTTCGGCTGTTCGATTCCGTAAAGGCGCAAAACGATTGGAGTGTGCGCTGTATGGTAGATGAATACTCCCCTTATTTAGACAATGGGATAATGATTCATTTGGACGAAAAGTATATCCACAATCCATTTAAAGGGTTTGAATTAAAAGAAGCCAGCCATGTAAATAGCAAAGCATTTCTTGAAAATTTTACAAAATTTCTACACCTTCATCAGCAAATTTATGAAGGAAGGTTTAATTACCGGGAACTGGAATTAAACCAAGATTCAGTTAGCTACAAAGGAGCTACTGCCCGTCAAATTATTTTTGCAGAAGGCATACAGGCAATTCAAAATCCCTTTTTTGGAAAACTGCCTTTTTATCCGGCAAAAGGAGAATGTCTGATTGTCGAAATCGCTGATTTTCCGTACCAATTTATGGTTAAGGGAGAGGTGGTATTAATGCCGTTTTACGGAAAGAATATCTATTATGTGGGTTCTACACACGAAATAAATTTTGAGAATCCGTTCCCTTCCGAAAAAGGTCGCCAAGAATTAGAAAATGGATTAAAGTCATTTCTTAAATGCTCCTACAAGGTGCTCGATCATTGGGCGGCAGTTCGACCTACCGTGAGTGGCCGAAGACCTTTGATAGGAATGCACCCTGATCATAAGCGAGTAGGTATTTTCAATGGCATGGGAACGAAAGGAATTTCATTGGCACCTTATTTTGCACATCAGTTTGCCGAACACTTGCTGGTAGGTAAGCCACTGAACAAGGAAGTTGATATAAAGCGGTTTCTTTCTTAGACTTGTTACTCAAATGCAGCAGAATGATTAAGGCAACAGTAAACGGCAAACAAGAATTTTCTATTGAGGGGAAGCAATTAAACGGGGAGCCTGTTGAGTGGGATCTGATAGAAGTGCGGGAAAACTCCTTTCATATTATCCGCGACCACAAAGGATACAAAGCCACGCTCATTAGTTTTGATCCGGAGAAGAAAGCAATGGTTATTAATGTAAACGGAACCGATTATGAAATAGCAGTAAAGGATAAATACGACTTGCTGTTGCAGCAGCTCGGTATGAACGCAAAATCTTCTACTACAGCTCAAGTAGTGAAGGCCCCTATGCCGGGATTAATTATCCAAATCATGGCTACAGACGCAGAAGAGGTAAAAAAAGGAGACAGCTTGCTGATATTAGAAGCAATGAAAATGGAAAATGTGATTAAATCTCCGCGCGATGGAAAAATCAAAAAAATACATATAGCATTGAAACAGGCAGTTGAAAAAAATCAAGTTTTGGTAGAGTTTGAATAGCTTAAAAATTTCGTCACACTTTCATATTCTTGTTTAGTGTTCTCCAACATTTTTTCCGAAGATTCCGGAGATATTTTTAGTAGCCCGGTCAGCAGCCGGTGATAGTTGTTGATTTCTTTTTCCGATGCCGGTTTGTCAAAAAATATATGACCGGTTCTGCGAATCAGAAAATCGTTCAACTCATAAATCATTTCATTTTCTACACAGTACTCCATTTCGGCAGCTTCCAGTAAACTCTCTTTTTCGCGGTAGCGGGCAGTTAGCCTTGCTACATTCTCTATAATAATTTTAGCATTGGTGCCATACCGGAAATACCATTCCCTCACTTTTTTTTCGCTGACAGAGGCCAGATCACCCAGTGCAATGTAATGGCGGAGTGTATCTTCAAAATCAGCTTCATTTTTAAACTCACCACCGCATAAGCGATAAGCTTTAGTGGTACAATTACCAAAACCTCTCTGCAAGACTTTTGCAGTGAGATCCACTATTTTTTCAGCCATCAAACGGTAACCCGTCAGCTTGCCCCCTGCAATAGAAATCAAACCCGTTTCTGAAATCATGATTTCATCTTTGCGCGAAAGCTCAGAAGGAGATTTGCCATCCTCGTGAATCAGAGGGCGCAATCCCGCCCAGGTAGATTCAATATCTTCCAGCGTTAAGTGCGTTCCTTTGAAGGTTTTGTTTACAGCATTAATCAGATATTGTGCATCTTCTTTATTGCAACGCGGGTTATCTATTTCCTGATTGTAAACGGTGTCGGTGGTGCCCACATAGGTGATGTGGTTGCGCGGAATAGCAAAAATCATACGCCCGTCTTCTACATCAAAATACACGGCTTGTTGCAAGGGCAACTTTTGATAAGGGAAAACAAGATGCACTCCTTTGGTCAGTTGGAGACGTTTCCCCTTTAAGGAATTGTCTTGTTTGCGAAGCAGATCCACCCAAGGCCCGCAGGCATTTACGACCACTTTAGCTTCGATGTGAAACTCTCCGCCATCCATCTTATCCTCTACTTTAGCGCCAGTAATTTTGCCCGAAGCATCATGTAAAAAGCCGGTCAATTCCGCATAATTCAGTAATACAGCCCCTGTGGAATGAGCACTTTTGGCAATTTCAATCGTTAGTCGGGCATCATCCGTGCGATATTCAAAGTATAGTCCACCTCCTATCAGTTTGTCTGACTTCAACAGAGGCTCTGCTTTCAGTGTTTCGTGATGATCCAACATTTGCCTATGTTCACTCCTTTTCACCCCAGCCAACCTATCGTACACCAATAAGCCAATGGAGGCAGGAAGTTTTCCGAGAGAGCCATCTTCTGTAATGGGCAACAACATTTTTTCGGGAATTACCACGTGGCGCGCATTCTTGTGTACCACGGCTCGTTCGCTTCCCACATCGTGTACTAATTTAAACTCAAATTGTTTTAGATATCGCAACCCTCCGTGAATCAGCTTAGTGGAACGAGAACTGGTGCCGGAAGCAAAGTCGTTCTTTTCTATCAGTGCCACCTTCATTCCCCTAAGGGCAGCGTCTAATGCAATGCCGCAACCGGTAATGCCTCCACCGACTACCAGCAAATCGAATTGCTGAGAGGTAAGTTGTTCAATAAAAGAGGCTCGGTGTAGATTGGAGAAATTCACGGGCGCAAATTTGCACGATTTACATTAGCAGGTATTCGGTTCAGCAATTTTTATTTGGCAGGGGTGTTTTTTTTCTCTGCCTTAATCCAGGGAATGCCCGCATTTTTTATTGCTGCTATGTCTGCAGTAACGGCTCTTACCCGTTGAAAGCCATTGCTCTTAAAGATAGAACTGGCAGTAATAGCCTCTATAGCGCTGTTGCCATAGAAATAATAAATCTGCGAAGCATCTAATTCTGTCAGTATTTGCTCCAGATCATACAACTCGATATTTTCTGCATCTTCTGCATGTTCCAGTGCATATTCCTCAGAAGAGCGTATATCTATGAGGTAAAATTCATCAAACTGATAATCCATGGCAAACTCATCCGCTTCAATTCCAATTAATATGTCCGTAGGCAAGCCGGCATCTTGCCATGCAGCGTAGTTCCCCGAAAAGTAACCGACTGAAATATCTGCTCCCGATAGTTTGAGTAAGCGGGCTATCGTAGGGATGTCCTTTTCATCGGCTACTAAGATTAGTTGTTGTTCATCACTGACTAACTCCCGAAAACGCTCCAAAAAATCTTCGCCAAAAGGGGCAGATACGGCTCCCTTTAAAAACCCTTCGAGAAAAAATTCCGGTTGGCGCGTATCTACAATCAAATAGCCTTCTTCCAAATTAGCCTGCACGGCTGCGGCATCTAATAATTCCATATCAATTATTTGAGGTGGCGAATATATCCCAAATACCTTTGGACTAAGCACCAAAGTAAGTCTGTACTGCATCGGTAATAGTGCCAATGCTTTCGTGATTGAGGCTGTAGAATATAAATTTTCCGCTGCGAATTGTTAATACTAAACCGGCATCGCGCAATACGCGGAGGTGCTGTGAAGTAATGGATTGCTCTATATGTAGTGAACTGTAAATCCGCTGTACGTTGGTTTTGCCGTTGTCGTTAATAAATATCAAAATCTTTAAGCGGAGAGGATGGGCAATAGCGCGAAGAATAACGGTTACCGTTTCTAACTTCTCATTATTCACCAATTTGTTGATTGCATTAACCATCTTAAAAAGAGGGATGTCGGTTTTAAAAACTATTTCTAATTTATAGGTCGGTTACAAATTCAAAAATCACGATAAAGAACCTATTTGATTTACCAGAGCATTGATGGCAGAAACCTTTTGGCTGTTAATGCTGTAGTAGATAAATTTTCCTTGCCTTCTGGTTTGCAAAACTCCCGCTCTTCGCAAAATAGCCAAGTGTTGTGAAACCGTTGCTTGATCTATATTTAACTGAGAGTACAAATCAGTGACTATCATTTCTTTTTCACTACCCAAAATATGGAGTAGTTGCTTGCGCAAAGGATGGCTGATAGCCCTTAGCACTAACGCTACTTTTCGTAAGGAAGTGTAATCAATTTGCTTCTCACTGGAATCTCCTTTAAGGACTAAAATTTCGTTGATCGCCTTAGCTGACATATTGTTTACGTTTCGGAGAGGATCCCAAAAGTAATAAAGATTTAAGATTACTCGGTAAAATATATAGAGAGCATTTTCACCGAAAAGTTACTAAACAAGCAGCGTGTTAGGGGCGCTAATCATAAGATTCTCCGATGTGGTTTTTGTGAAATCTTTAGCGGATTTTATGTTAAAATATAGTGGGGAGGGGGTAAAGATACGGGAGCAATTTAACCTGAAGCGTTAGAGTATAATGGTATATCTTTTTACCTAGAAATCTTTAAGCCGTTGTGTTGCCCATTGACAAAATTGGGTTGCTTTCTTTGAATTTACCCGGTAATCTACTGAAATAATAACATTG
>CAZQYO010000012.1:20364-21550 GCA_964597415.1 uncultured Chitinophaga sp. | reverse complement strand
TCAGAATATACTGATGGCGCTTCGCATATTCTTGCCACTTCCGTTCAGAACAGCCCCTATCAGTTTGGAGTGGATGGTGGAAGTCTTCAATACTCCGGAGACTTCTATGGATTATCTTCGGGAAATCATGTCATCACTGCAGTGAACGGAAACGGCTGCACTACAGATGTACCGGTAACGGTATATCAACCGCTCCCGGTGTTAGCAAGCGTGAATCCCGACTCGCTGATTTTACCTTTGGGGGAAGGCGATAAAGTTTTAGTGACCTATCAAAATGCTTCGAACGTAACCTATAACTGGTCACCGACCAGCGGACTAAGTTGCATGGATTGCCCGAATCCTTTCGTAACGATTTATCACCGCGAAGACTATATGGTAACGGTGAGTATGCAAACCGGCACTGCCACATGTTACGGCACCGCTAAGTTGCACGTGGAGGTACTTCCTCAATTGCCGGTTTATATTCCCAATACATTTTCGCCCAATGGAGATGGGAACAATGATGTGTTCCAAGTATATGGACAAGGAATTGAAACCGTTGATTTGAAAATATTTAACCGTTGGGGAGAATTAGTATATCAATCCAATAATCAGTTTGCCGGTTGGGACGGTACTTACAAAGGCCAACTTCAATTGCCGCAGGTATTCACATATGTAGCCAACATTACATTCCTGAACAATAAAAAATCAGAGAAAAAGGGGACGATTACGCTTATACGATAATCAGGCTTTTGATTGAGAGGGTAGTCTTCACTTTATGGGTATAGATCTATTTTCTACGACTGCTATTCAGCACCACGTCATACAAAACAAAACCGACCAATAGAGTCGGTTTCTGTTTTGTTAGTTGCTTTTTCTGTTAGTGTTGTGCAACGGCTATTCCTGTTGGCGGCTGGGCTACTGTCTGATAAGTGTTCTGTCGTCATGATTTTGAAGAATGCTTTTTAAGCCAAAAAATTGCCTCACTTCTGTTTTGCCAAATGTCTTGAGCATAGTAGGCATAGTAGGCTGCTTCATTTTCATCACCGATGCCGTAATGCTCGGCAAATTCAGTAATTGGTTTTTTAGAGAGTTGTTTAGTTGCTACAAACTTGTTCCGCTTTAATGCCTTTTGAAGTTGTTTGTTAGAATTTTCAGTTTCTCCCTCTGTTATGTAAGCGAACAAAGCTCGATTGAAAAGTGGAAA
>CAZQYO010000012.1:0-20354 GCA_964597415.1 uncultured Chitinophaga sp. | reverse complement strand
AACATCTTGTCATACTTCTCAAATTTTTTCCTTTCGTCAAGTTGAATTAGATATAGTAAAAGTTGATCCCTTACCCCTTGGTTGTCGTTTGGATTAAGTTCAATCATTTCTTCTAAAACTGCAACACTCTCTTTCACTTTCCCCATTGCGTAAAGGCAGTCTGAATATTCTTGCATGCATCTCATAAAAGTGCGTGTTTCGTGAATCACCCAAAAGGTTCCTTTATGTAATTCTAAATAGTTACCTCCGAAAACCTCTCGACCGATGGAAATTCCCTTCTCATAAAATGCAATTGCGATTTCCGGGATGTTTTCCATAAAGCCAAGAAGCTCATACGCTTCTATACAATTGCTGTCAAGTTGAAGTGCCGTCTCAATATTCTGTTTGGCTTTTGCCGGTGGAAATTCATAAGCAGCAAAAACTAAGTCTTGTGCTTGCTCCTGAAAGTTTAATGCCTCTTTCGGAAAAGAAGGAACTTCTTGTCCGATAATGCTATCCATAAACTTTTGCAAATCAGCTTCAGATTTAAAGTCCTGCGCTTCTAAAAGTCGTTGCAGGTCAGTCATCATTTTGTCGTGTTCTTTGCTCATAACTCAAAAGCAAAATTTAGTTGTCCAGTTTTGTTTAAGCAGTAAACATTTTTGCCAAATAGAAGCAGAAATGTTTGGGATAGCACTGGCGTTCAAGCAGCGTAGTTCATTAAACAAAACATTGTGCGCTATCCCTTATCTTTGCCCTCCTAATTTTTCAAAACATGAAACCATATCAGACTTTACTTTATTACAAATACAGCCCTATTCCCCACCCGGAAGAGTTTGCCATGCAACACATAGATTTTTGTGAGCGGCTCGGTATCGTAGGAAGAATAATAGTGGCAGCAGAAGGACTGAACGGTACGGTAAGCGGTACCGTAGTGCAGTGTAAAAAATATATGGATTATGTAAAGAGTCATCGGCAGTTGGAGGGGATGGAGTTTAAAATTGATGAAGTAGATAGCCCTTCGTTTGAACGGCTTTACGTGCGAGTAAAGCCGGAAATAGTACACAGCAGTTTGCGAGGGATGGAGAACGTGGACCCCAACCAAATTACCGGGATTCACCTGAAACCGCAGGAAGTAGATGAAATGATAGAACAAGACGGGGTAGTGTTTGTAGATGTGCGCTCTAACTACGAAAGCAATGTGGGACACTTTAAGAATGCAGTGAAATTAGATATTGACAACTTCCGCGATTTTCCCGAACAGTTAAAAGCATTGGAACATCTGAAAGATAAAAAGATAGTGACCTATTGCACCGGAGGCATAAAATGCGAAAAGGCCAGCGGCTATTTGCTGAAAAACGGTTTTAATAACGTGTATCAGGTAGATGGCGGTATAGTGAAGTACGCTAAGGAAACCGGAGGGAAAAACTTTGAAGGCAAGTTGTATGTGTTTGACAATCGTGTGGTGGTAGATGTAAACTCCATTGCCCCCAGCATTGTTTCTACCTGTAAACTGTGTGGTACCACATCGGCTCATATGGTAAACTGCGCCAACCCTGAATGTAACGAACACTTTGTGCTTTGCGAAGATTGCGGCTGGAAAATGGAAGGTTGTTGCGGTGAAGCCTGCAAGGAAGCTCCAAACAAAAGAGTATATGATGGCACCGGTTATTACCAGCGAGAAGCGAGTTTAGCTGCTGCCAAAGAATAAGTTTACGGCACAATCTGCTGTTCGGCCTCGTACTGATAGACCGTATATAAAAGTGTTCTGCCCACTGCGTCTAAGGTATTTTTGTCAATGATATCCATGTTGTCATTGTGTGTGTGCCAGTAGCTGGCAAACCCCGAGCTGGTGGTGGCATCATATTGAATAATATCTACCGTAGGAATTTTTGCCAGTAAGTTGATATAGTAATGATCATCGGTAATGGAAGGAGTGTTCTGGTTGCTAAACATAGCAGCATAGCCCAGTTTGGCGGCATTGCTCCATATTTTATCCTGCACCCAAGCGGCATTAAAAGAGGAAATTCCCTCGCGAGTAAATACAGCATTGCGCGCTCCGACCATATCCAACAGAATTCCGAAATCGGCTTTGTAGCCGGGCACATGCGGGTTCTTTGCCCAGTACTGCGTACCGAGGCAATATGAATCTTCAGTATTTCCCACCTTGGCAACAATATCATCTAATTGCGAGCTATAACCGTAATCCTCCGTGTCCACAAAGAAAATATCTACCCCTATGTTTTTTAGTTTATCCGATTGAATGGCCCTTGCCACTTCTATCAGAATAGCCACTCCGCTTGCTCCATCGCTGGCAGCGAGGATAGGTTTATCTCTGTCCTTAATATCCTGATCGGCCCAAGGTCGGCTGTCCCAGTGAGAGCAAAGAAGCACCCGCGTTTTTGCCTGCGGATTAAAAGAAGCGATGATATTAGTGCTTTTTAGTATAGTGCCGTCAAAGCCGGTGGCATCAAATCGCTGCACATACACAGTGTCGGCAAATGCCTTCGCCTTTTCAATCAGCCATTTAGCACACTCTTCATGCCCTTTCGAATTCATATTGCGCGGTCCAAAGTCTAATTGCCTTTCGGTATAGTAATAAGCAGAGTCCGAATTAAAAGAAGGAGCAGCCACTACTACTTCTTTTTTCGGAGGTACAATATGGTTTTCTTGCCCCTTATTGCATTTGTCGCAAGAGGAGAGAAAAAGCAAGGCTATGCAGCTAAAGGCAACGAAGCGAAAATTATATTTCATGGTTTATTATTTGCGTAGAGAGTATGCGACTGGCAACTATTTATACGGTTTAATTCATCGTCCACGCAACGCCATCCTTCCCGTCTTTTACTTGTATTCCTACTTTCAATAGTTCATCGCGTATTTTATCGCTGGTAGCAAAGTCCTTTTTGGTGCGCACCTCTTTGCGCAGATCCAAAATCAAATTCATCAAGCCTGATACTTTATCGGTGTTGCCGCTATTTTCTTCTTTTAGCCCCAGCACATCAAAAACAATTTCATTGAACAACGTTTGCAGTTGCGTTTTATCTGTTTCGGTGATTGTATCTTTTCCATCGTTCACGGAGTTGATAATACGCACACCATCAAACAAAGCCGCAATGGCTAAGGGAGTATTGAAATCATCATTCAGCGCTTCGTACACTGTTGTTTTCAGCTTTTCAAATTGGAAGGAAGAAGTGGCGGTGGTGGTGAGAACGGAAATTAGTTTTACGGCATTCATGAGACGTTGAAATCCTTTTTCGGAGGCCTGTAAAGCCGCATTTGAAAAATCGAGAGTACTGCGGTAATGTGCCTGCAACATAAAAAAGCGAACGACCATCGGGGAATAACCGCGCTCTAATAAGGGGTGATTACCCTCAAAAAGTTGCTCCGGCAAAAATGAGTTGCCCAAACTCTTACTCATCTTCTGCCCGTTTACGGTAAGCATGTTGGTGTGCATCCAAATTTTGGCAGGAGCCTTTTGGCAGCAGGCAACACTCTGCGCTATTTCATTAGTATGGTGGGTAGCAATTAAATCCATTCCTCCTCCGTGAATATCAAACTGCTCGCCCAAGTATTTTGAACTCATGGCACTGCACTCAATATGCCATCCGGGGAAACCTTCACCCCAGGGGCTAGGCCATCGCATAATATGTTCGGGCTTTGCTTTTTTCCAGAGTGCAAAATCTAAGCGCCCGCGTTTTTCGCTTTGCCCCTCTAAGTTGTCCCGAGTACCCTCAAGCAGTTCATCTAATTTTCTTCCGCTGAGTTCGGTGTAAGCATAGGTTTTTGCAAATTTTTCTACATCGAACCAAACGGTTCCGTCCACTTCGTAAGCCAAACCATTTTCGATAATTTTTTTCGTCATCTCTATCTGTTCGATTACGTGGCCGCTGGCACTTGGCTCAATGCTGGGCGGTAACAGATTAAAACTGTCTAACACCTTATGAAAATCTACGGCATATAACTGCACTACTTCCATCGGCTCTAACTTTTCGAGACGGGCACGCTTGGCAATTTTATCTTCTCCCGCATCGCCATCGCTTTCCAAATGTCCCACATCAGTAATGTTGCGCACGTAGCGCACTTTGTATCCGAGATGTTTCAGGTAACGAAACACTACGTCAAAACTCATAAAGGTCCGGCAATTTCCGAGATGGGCATAACTGTATAAAGTAGGACCGCAAACATACATGCCTACGTGCGGGGCATTAAGCGGACGGAATACTTCTTTTTCGCGGCTTAGCGTGTTGTAAATGCGTAATTCGGACATGGGCGCAATATAATGTGAGAATAGGCGAATGGGAGAATTTGAGAATGAAAATTTACAAAACAATTCATTTCCCGAGTTTACTGATGTACCTCCTCAGTCGGGGAGAATAGAAATCAGAGAGACGGCACCAATATCGCATGAAGTCATTCAATCATTACTCACACTGAAGTAGTTGCAAATGCTCAGAAAGAGAAAGTGGCACACACCGGATAATGGTCGGAAAGTGGCTGCCGAATGGCTCTACAGGAATTGACGGTAATTCTTTTGTCGTACAGGATATAATCAATTCTGAAAATGGAAAATTTTTTCACAAAGGTAGCTCCAAAGCCGTTGCCCTTTTCAATAAAGGCATCCTTAAGATCTCCCCGCACAGTATTGTAAGTGTACGAAACCGGCACGTCATTAAAATCGCCACAGAGTATTTTCAAGCCATCGTACCCATCCATATTCTTTCGCACCGCTCCTGCTTGCAGTGAACGCTTAGTATAGGCATTTTTCATTTTACGCATAATTCCTTTAACGGCTGTCCACCGAGTTTGCTGTGTGGCCTCTAAGCTGTCAATGGTCGCATAATCTTCATTGGCGAGATGAATAGATTGAAAATGCACATTGTAAAGTCGCCACTTTTTACCCTCCACAGAGAGGTCGGTATAAATGCAGCGATTGGTCAGTGCATTAGTAAAACTAACCATGCCCGTATCCGTGATGGGATACTTTGAGAAGGTGGCAACTCCCCATTTCTGCACCAATAAGCCGCTCTTCCAGAGTGTTGTTTGTAATTTATTTCTTGGCTTTTTAGTTTGTTCAAAGCCGGGAGGAAAATAGAAATACCGGTACCCCAAAGTGTCTGTGATATATTCAAGGTTATGAAACAATTGATTATTGGTATAAAACTCCTGCAAGCACAACACATCCGGCTTTTCCTTTTTGATTAAGTCCATCATCTGGCTGCGCGTTTCTAAGTTGTGGCTCCAGTTATACAGGTCAAAATTCTTCACATTCCATGTCATCACTTTAATGCCTTTCTCATCATTCTTCGTTGTAAAATTCAGTGCAAAAACAGAAGTGAGAAAGTTCCACGAGAGAAAAATAGCGATAGCGGGAACGAGTGCAAAGCGGTTGACCAGAACTAACCAAAGTGCCAGAAAAGCAAAATTAATGACTAACACCACCGGGAAAGCAAAGCCGATAAACGAGAATTGCCAGAAAATATTCGGATCAATATAAACAGCCAAGCATGACAAAAGCAAGACTGCCAGAGAGAGGATATTCAAAAACTTGAGTATAGCTTTCATGGGTATATGGCATCGCAAACAACTAAAAATGTAGCCTTACTTGCGGATCAGTTAATAATGAGTTAATAGCGTTTAATCCTTGTTTGAATAGTGGAATAAAAAGTCCTTTTCCTCTTTGGTTAAACTATCGTAACCTGAACGCGAAATCTTGTCGAGTATTTTATCAATCCGATCTTGATCACTGCTTTTGCGAGCGGGCTTGGGGGGGCTTGCTGCTTCCACATTTTTATAGCTGACTTTTACTCCTTTTTTGCGCTTGAACACCGAAACCATTTTGCCAAAGATGCGACTAAATGGATGGCCAATATCCATTCCCCCTTGTAGAAATTTTATGTAGAGATGGCCGCTCAATGCCCCGCCTAAGTGAGCAATGTACCCACCGGCATTTCCGTTGGGGATATTGATAATGTCGAGAATGAGCGCCACTAATGCAATGTATTTGATACGAACTGATCCGAAGAACAAAAGTCGCACCTCGTAGTCGGGGCTCAGTGTGGCAGCCGCAAACACAATAGCAAAAATACTGGCAGAGGCACCCAGCATAAACGAGCGATCTACCGAAGGCACAAATGCCGGAATAAAATTAAAAGCCAGTATGTAAAACAAGGCTCCGGTAAGCCCACCAATGATATATAACGGCAACACTTTTTTATCGCCCAGAAACAGTACAAAAATCTCTCCGAACCAATAAAACCACAACATATTAAATAGAATGTGAAAAAAACCTTCGTGCAGAAACATGTAGGTGAAAACCGTCCAAGGCTGGTGCAGCAACAGCGGAACAGATGCCGGGATTTCCAAATGAAGGAGTAAGAAATTATAGACCCCGAACGATTGAAACAAAAAACTGAAAAGATGAAAAATGGCCAAAAACAGGAATACGCCAATATTGACAAAAATCAGTTTCATCACCATGTTGCCAAAGCGGAACTGGTATTTTATGTCATCAACAATAGAATTAGAAAGCATAGCTGCTGTATCGTCCGGTTACAAAGGTGAAAAATCATGCGGGTTTAGTACAGAAAATGGCGGTTACGGTTCCAGAATTTTACAAGAATATAACCGAAAAGCGCACCTCCCAAGTGAGCAAAGTGAGCCACATTATCGGAGCCGCTCATCTTAAGTCCCATATACAGTTCCAGGATGACGTAAAGTATCACAAAGTATTTTGCTTTTATCGGAATAGGGAAGAAAAGCAAGATAAGCGGGGTATTGGGAAACAACATGCCGAACGCTACCAGAATACCGAATAGCGCGCCCGAAGCACCTACCGTACTGGAGTAAAGAATATTTGCCACTCCCGGCTCGATTTGCACGATAGACATGTCGGGGTTGATAGTGCCGGTGAAATTGTAAACGATGATCGCTTGCACAAACAAATGCAGCGCTACGGCTCCCAGCCCTGTAAAAAAATAAAAGAACAGAAAGCGGTTGGGTCCCCAAACTCTTTCTAACACGGCACCAAACATATACAGCGCAAACATGTTGAAGAAAATATGTGCGAAGCCCCCGTGCATAAACATGTGAGTGACTAACTGCAACGGTTTGAAAAGTGGATTCGAAGGATAGTGAAGGGCAAACAGATCATACATCCGGTTGCCCCACATCAGTGTGATAATAAACATGATCACATTGATGGCTATCAGGTTAAAAGTAATGGAACGGGGACTTAATTTTTCAAACATGGCAAATGATTAAGTTTAAAACTGACGCAGATTGCAAAAACACAAAATAATTTCTTCCTTTCAACATCATTATTTTTTTTAATGCACAAGAAGCAACCTTTTTTGGCTCATGCTTCACTGCTTAATACTTGTTTCTTTCTCTATTTATTCCGAAACCTTTTCTCCAGTTCATCAGTGGTCAAAGTAATAAATGTAAAATGCCCATTCGGTGCGGTATAGGCATTTGCACAGGCAAATAACTCATCAATCATGCTTTTCATTTCCTCTGCCCCTAATGCTCTGCCCGCTTTGATAGATGAACTATAAGCAATAGACTTGGCTAAATTTTCGCGCTTGCTCAATTTACTCTCCGAAGCATTTTGCTTAAACTGCTCTATCAATTCCTCTATTATTCGCTTTTCATTGCCTTGCAGTATATCTGAGGGAAATCCATGAATCACAAAACTGTTCTTTCCAAACTCCTGTATTTCGAAACCCAGGTTTTTCAACTCCGGCATTATCTCTTTCATCACCTGTGCATCGGCCTCATTCATTTCAAAACTCTGCGGAAACAACTGCCGCTGACTGTCGTGCTTTTTACTTTCTAACTGTTTTAGATAGCGCTCATATAAAATTCTTTCGTGAGCCGACTGTTGATCTATGAGGATAAAGCCACTTTTAATTTGTGCGACAATATATCTGCGATGAATCTGCACCGGCACAAAAGCCTCTTTCGTTATTTCCGGCTCCTGTTCCAGCGGGCGAAATCCGGTGACCGGCTCATCTTGACCCGATCCGGCACTCATCAGCGTTTCCCAATTCTTTAAATTATTTTCTTCCCGTTTACTCAGCGGCTCAAAATTCGAGGGGGGCGCAAATTTTTTTGCCTCTTTAGTTTGCACCGCATGTTGTGTTATCTCTAACCAAGTGCGAGGCTGTTGCGTAAACGTATCATTGTTGTTGAGGTGATGCTCCTGATTAAAATCGAGCGTAGGCGATACACTGTAAGCACCCAACGCATGCTTCACGCCTAAGTTTACAAAAGTGTAAACCAATTTATCATCCTCAAATTTGATTTCATGTTTTGCAGGATGCACATTCACATCAATCTTTGCCGGGTCAATATCTAAGAACAACACATAAAAAGGGAAATTCTCTTTTGGCAACATTTGATCAAAGGCATTCACCACAGCATGGTTCAGGTAGGGCGACTTGATAAAGCGGTTGTTTACAAAAATGTATTGCTCGCCCCGTGTTTTTTTTGAGAACTCCGGCTTGCCCACATAGCCGTACACGTGCAGCGCATAACTTTCTTCTTCTACGGGCACCACCTTCTCGGCATAGTTATCGGCAAACAAAGCACAAATGCGCTGTTTCATATTGCCCGGCTTTAGGTGATACATCTCGTAATCGTTGCTGAATAACTGAAAACCGATTTTCGGATGTGCCAGCGCAATACGCTGAAACTCCTCAATAATATTCTTCAACTCTACCGAGTCGCTCTTCAAAAAATTTCTGCGGGCTGGCACGTTAAAGAAAAGATTTTTGATACTGATAGAAGTGCCTTCAGGGGTTTGGCAAGGCTCCTGCTTTTCTACCTTCATCCCTTCAATTACTATGCAAGTGCCCAACTGCGCATCGTGTGGGCGCGTTTTTAGCTCTACTTGCGCAATAGCCGCCACCGAAGCCAGTGCTTCCCCTCTAAAGCCCATGGTGCGAATGTTGAACAAATCCTCAGCCGCGCGTATTTTAGACGTGGCGTGTTTCTCAAAGCACATGCGGGCATCTGTGTCGCTCATGCCGCAGCCGTTGTCAATCACTTGTATCAGTGTTTTGCCCCCTTGCTTTACCACCAATTTCACCTGCGTAGCTCCGGAATCTACCGAGTTTTCCATCAGCTCCTTTACAGCCGAAGCCGGTCGCTGAATCACTTCCCCCGCAGCAATCTGGTTGGCAATGTTGTCTGGCAAAAGGCGGATAATATCCATCGGGCAAACATACTTAAACCGCTTCACTTCTAAGGCGTTTCAGCCATTGCTTTGGCAAATACACTGCCCCATCGAGAGCAGGTAATCCGTAAAGGGAGGTCTATTTTTGTTCTACAATACGGCTGTACCTATAGCTTTAAATTTGGTTCATAGTTTTAAATTGTAGTGGTTTCTAAGACTATAAGTTGAGTGCGGTTCGTCTGACCTCTTTTTATTTTAGTCGGAAAACAGGGAATAAAAACGAAACACAAAAGTTTTAAAAATTTGGCGCCTTACTGCGCCCACTTGGGGCACATCCCTCTCCCACGGGCGGGTATGCTGTAGCGCTTGTTGAGGACAAGACCACTTCTTCAATTTGTAACTGGCAATTCTCCCAATATCCTCCATGTTCTTAATGTCTTTAATGGTTCAATTCGCCATCCGCTATTCTTTATTCCGCTCTTTTCAAATCAGGAAGCAGGGGGACTACCAGTCTTCCCTGACCAGCAAATATTCCTTTCACCGGATGTAGCTTTGTTAGGCATTTGGCACACCAACTTCTGTAAAACAATAAAATAATCCCTTAAGTCACCTTCTGTTTTGTAAGTCAGTTTTTAAACAAAGGTTGTGCAACGGCTATCCATGTTAACTGTAGTTGTTCTTTTCATTTTGTCTGGTCTGCGGTTTTCCAATAAGTTACTGTTGCAAGATAACCTACAATACAAGTCAGAACTAAAATTGAGTAACTGTAATTGTCAAGTAGGTTTTTGTATGCTCCTCCCGCACCACTATATAGTCCTGGAATTGACCAAGGGAAATATGAGCCATATCCAATTGCAGCAACAACCTGCGCAAGAACTAAAGTTAAAGCAACAAAACCCAATGGTGCAAGATACCCTTTGCCTAAAAGTGCAAAAAAAGCAATTGGAACGCCAATTAAGATGGTGAGAAATGTGGTGATAAAATAATCAGTGAGTAGGGGCAGAAGAATATTCGTATCAGTTGCTGGCAGTTGTAAAACAGTCCCTATTATAAATCCGATTAGAAGGTTGGAAATTACAAGAGCTAAACACCAAATTACATACACTACAAATTTTGCGTTTATGATTTTTGTCCGTGATGTCGGAAGAGAAAGTAAGTCCTTCGCAGTTCCGTCAGAATATTCTCGCCCGAAAACCCAGCTTGCTACAAATCCAAAAGCTAAAACTCCACCAACGCCCACTGCTTGTGTCATTAAATCAATATACGATTTCCAATTGGCTTCAATTTTCATGGCTTGTGCCTTTGCTACAAGTCCTCCGCCTTGTGCTATAGCTTCGGGGTCTTTGATAATCATCATGAATGCTCCTCCCATCATTGGAGCCAGTGCAAACGCAATAAAGGTCCACAGAAGTGTATTTGTATGCTTTACTTTTACCAACTCGGCTTGTAATGCTTGTATCTGTTGTCTCATTACTCTTAATTTCTAATAGTTCGCAAAAAATACATTTCTAAATCTTCCGTAAACAAATACACTTGTTTTGGGGGTAGATTTTTCTCAACTAATAATTTTGAAATGTTTTCAGGATTTGCAATAGCCTCACTATTTGCAACTTCTATTTCATCATTGTCGGTCAACGCTGCTTTGTAATTTGAATTTAACAACTGTTGAACTGCTTTGATGTTGTCTGTAGTTGTTACTATAATCTTTTTGATGAGTTGGTCACTCAATTCTTTTGTGGTTAGTTCTTTTACCAATTTACCTTCGTGAATAATGCCAATGCGATTGGCTACTTTAGAAACTTCACCAAGTATATGGCTTGAAAGAAAAACAGTTGAACCATTGCTTGCAAAGTCTTTGAGCAATTCTCTAACTTCTACAATTCCTTCGGGATCTAAGCCGTTAATTGGCTCGTCAAGGATTAAAAGTTTTGGTTTGTGCATGAGTGCTTTTGCTAAACCTAATCGTTGTTGATTTCCAAGTGAAAGCACTTTTGCTTTTTTGTCTTTGTAGTTACTTAGATTTAATTTTTCAATGATGTCGTCAATTAGAGTTGGATTGGTTAGTTGTCGTAGTTTATAATAAACCTTTAGGTTTTCGGTTACGGAGAGGTTGGGATAAGAGTAGGGAGCTTCCACCAAATAACCGATGTCGTTCCATCGGTCAAATTGCGGTGTAAGCTGCTTCTCAAATAAACTAATGTCGCCATTGTCTGGTTTAATCATGCCAAGAAGCATCCGTATCAAAGTAGTTTTGCCAGCACCATTTAGTCCAAGAAAACCGTAGATCTCACCCTCCTTAACATTGATAGAAATTTTGTCTGAAGCTAGTGTTGTTCCGAAGTATTTAGTGAGTGTATTTGTTGTGATTATCTCCATTTATGACGGTCGTTTTTCAATTACTGCTAACTTACTTATACCCTTTTTTTTCTCCAAAAACCTCCTCCTATTTTCTGTATAAGCGAATATAGGAGGTAGTTTTTAGCTATTTCCATTGCCGGATATTTTTTATCTTCAATCGTTCTATAATCTAACCATGGTCAAGGCTGAGATTGAGCAGGGAGTACAGTGAAGTAAGCATCAACTGTTTACTTCCTCCCCATCAACTCAATCGCCTTTTCTAAAGTTTTCAGTTGCAACTCTAAATCGCTTTTCTGCTTTTCAAGTTCGCTAATGTGAGTTTGCAAAGGATTTTCGGCAATAGCAGTAAATTCCGGAGGCAATCGAACTTAGTAAGGCTGTAATCGAATTAAATTGGGCTGCAAGCGAATCCGGTATGCTTACAACCGAACTTTAGTATGGTTAGAACCCTACTTTTATTAAGAGGCACAAAATTTAATCAGCCGAAGTGTAAAGCATTATCATCGCCAACGGTAATTATATTGTAGTTTTGATTCACTTTGTTAATCACAACCGCAGCTAATAGATTTTCCCGACTTTAATATTGCCTATGAATATCCCCTTTCTCGACCACTTCCGCTTAAACGAAGAAAAAGAAGATGCCCATGCGGTGATTGAAAGTATTGACAAAGGCGTAGTGTTTCGCGGCACTAATTTATGGGTGCTTATCTTCGCCATCTTTGTAGCCTCATTGGGGCTTAACGTCAACTCCACAGCGGTTATTATTGGCGCGATGCTTATCTCCCCGCTCATGGGGCCAATTATTGGACTGGGAGCGGGTTTGGCTATTAATGATTTACCTTTACTGCGCAAGGCATTCAGCAATTATTTATTTGCCGCGGGGGTGGCTTTAGCCACCTCCACGCTTTACTTTCTTATCTCCCCGCTTAACGAGGCTCACTCTGAAATATTAGCTCGCACCTCTCCCACTATCTATGACGTGCTTATCGCTTTGTTTGGCGGCCTTGCGGGAATTATTGCCGTAGCCAGTCGCCAAAAAGGAAATGTGATTCCCGGAGTTGCCATTGCCACTGCACTCATGCCGCCACTTTGCACTGCGGGATATGGCTTGGCCACTTTTCAGTTCAGCTATTTCTTTGGCTCGTTTTATCTCTTCCTCATCAATACTGTGTTTATAGCACTGGCGACCCTCCTCACCATGCGTTATTTGAAATTTCCTCTGCATCACCACAGTGATCCTAAATTAGAAAAACGCAACCAGCGAATTGTATGGGCACTCACCATCATTACCATTTTGCCCAGCATTTATTTTGGTTATGATATTGTGATAAAAGACCGATTTAATAAGGAGGCCGGTCGCTTTATTGATATGGAGTCGCATATTACCAATGACTATTTATTGAACCGCGAAGTGAATGTGAAAACCAAAACCATTACACTAACCTATGGAGGACGCGAAATCTCCGAGGGAGAAATAAAAGCACTACAAGAAAAAATGAAGGCCTATAATCTTCCTCCCGGCACTACCCTTGAAGTAAAGCAGGGTTTTGCCTGGTTGGCAGAGAAGAAAACCACAGATGACCCTACCGAGCAGTTAAATGCTATACTCAAATCTAAGGATGCCGAAATCTCTTACCTGGAAGCACAATTTGATAATTTCTCCGCTCAACAAAAACTGGCACAACAAGTAAGCGCAGAAATTAAAGCTCAATGGCCCCAAATGAGTTCGGGCATTGTGCAGCAGCAAACGGCACCGGCAGATAGTGTATCCCCTACAACGACCTACACCGTTGCGTTGCGATTCCATAAAAAGATTTCAGATGCCGAGAAAGAACGATTGCAAAGTTGGCTGCGAGTGCGGTTGAATACCGACAGGGTGAACCTTATTTTAGAGCAATAGATTATTTTGCTTGTGAAGAAGAAAAATTTGTAAACCTATACCACTAAGACTTATCTTCTACTATCCATTGTCCAAAGTCTATTCGCGGATAGACCCCGCCACTGTAAGCTATTTTCTTATTTTTGCCCGCTTTGTTAAATTCAAATTTCGGTCTGAAATAAATTTCATTAGTAACGTTTAATCAATCTTGTAGAGTGAGTTTGAAAGAGCAAATTGATGTAACCCGGCTACCTGCCCATATTGCCATCATCATGGATGGCAATGGACGATGGGCAAGGCAACAGGGGAAAAACCGGATATTTGGCCACAGAAGCGGAGTACAGTCAGTGCGGGAAACATCAGAAGCTTGTGCAGAATTAGGGGTGAAATACCTGACGCTTTATGCGTTTAGTACCGAAAACTGGAGCCGTCCGCATACGGAAGTAACAGCACTAATGGCGCTCTTGTTAAAAACCATTAACGGGGAGTTGAAGACCCTGCTGAAAAATGATATTCGCCTTAGAGCGATAGGCGACTTAGACACCCTGCCCAAAAGCGTGGCGAAGGAGTTGAGGCAAAGTATAGATAGAACCGCTCATTGCCAGAGGATGCAGTTGACCTTGGCACTGAGTTATAGTGGTAAAAGTGAATTGCTGAGGGCGGTAAAACAGATAGCTCTTAAATTACAACAGGAAGAAATAGGAATGCACGAGCTAACCGAAAAATTGATCACCGATAATCTATATACAGCCGGTATGCCCGACCCGGAGTTGCTTATTCGCACCAGTGGCGAAAAACGTATCAGCAATTTTTTGTTGTGGCAATTAGCTTATGCCGAATTTTACTTCACCGAGATTTTTTGGCCCGAGTTCACAAAGGAAGAACTGTATAAAGCGATACTTGAATTTCAAAACCGCGAACGCAGATTCGGAAAAACAAGCGAGCAGCTAACCACTAAATGAGACTTTCCCTGAAACAACTATTCCTGTTTGTCGCTCTTTTTACAGCCGTATTCCTTTCGGCTCAAACCGAAAACAACCTGTTTGATTACAGCAAAGGAGGCGAATATGAAATAGCCGATATCCGCGTAGAAGGAGCAAAATACTTAGACACCAAAATTCTGGCCACTCTATCAGGTCTTACTAAAGGCGAAAAGATAAAGATTCCCGGTGAGGATATTCCTAAAGCGATTAAAGCACTTTGGAAACAACGCCTGTTTACCAATGTGGCCATCGAAGCCGACAAAATATTAAGTGACAAAATTTACTTAGTGATAAGAGTAGAAGAGCGCCCTCGTGTTTCGCGCTATTCTATCAAAGGTATTAAAAACAGCGAGTCGGAAGAGTTGCGCAAAAAGCTCGATCTACGAGCCGGGCAGATTTTTACTGAAAACCTGCGCAGCATTACCATCAATACTTGCAAGGATTACTTTATTGATAAAGGATTTTTGTCTGTTACGGTAGATGTGGAAGAACAGCCCGACACCTTGCTTTCAAACAGTGTGTTGGTCAAAATCAAGATTGATAAAGGAAGTCACGTAAAAATCAATCAAATAAATTTTTATGGCAACCATGATGTACCCGAAGCGATGCTGAAACGCCAGATGAAGGACACTCATGAAAAGGTAAAGTTTGACTTAGATGGCCTTTTCCGCTTCAAGAAAAACTTTGCTCGCGATTCCATACACGTAAAATGGTACGAAGCTATCGGCAACTTGTCACCCACTCGCTCTTGGGAGTATGCTTCGCGCTTCGTGAATCTCAACATCTTCAAAGCCTCTAAGTTTAAACGGGATTCGTATGAAGATGACAAGCACAAAGTGGTTGATTTTCTCAACTCTAAGGGATACCGCGATGCGCAAATTGTTCATGATTCAGTGTACATGACCGACCCCAAAAACCTACAAATTGATTTAGTGATAAGTGAAGGGAAGAAATATTATTTCCGCAATATCTACTTTACCGGCAACACGAAATATGCCGATTCGGTATTGGCTAAAATTGTCAATATCAAGCGAGGCGAAGTGTACAACCAGAAGTTATTGGACGAGCGCATTTTTATGAATCCCAACGGAGGCGACCTCAGTTCCCTCTATATGGATGACGGCTATCTGTTTTTCAGTGTGACCCCCTTAGAAGTTAAGGTAGAAAACGATTCCATTGACATTGAGTTGCGGATTAATGAAGGCGCACAGGCGACTATTCGCGAAGTGCGTATAGTGGGAAATACCAAGACCAACGAGAAAGTGATTCGCAGAGAACTGCGCACCCTGCCGGGAAATAAATTCAGCCGCACAGATTTGATTCGTTCGCAACGAGAGATTGTAAACCTCGGCTACTTTGACCCTGCGCAGTTAGATGTAGTGCCCATCCCAAACCCTGAAAAAGGTACGGTAGATATTGAATATCGCGTAGTAGAAAAACCATCCGATCAGTTTGAACTTTCAGCCGGATGGGGAGGAACCGGAGCCAGTGGTGGCCTCTTTGGCACCGTGGGAATTAATTTCACCAACTTCTCTTTGCGAAATATTATTGATAAGAAAGCCTGGACTCCACTTCCTTCGGGTGACGGACAGCGCCTCGGTATTCGCATGAACTCTAACGGAAAGGCCTATCAATCCTATAGTGTATCGTTTACCGAACCGTGGTTGGGAGGTAAAAAGCCTTTAGCACTCGACTTTGCTTTTAACCGTTTGCGGGCTAATAATTTTGGTGACTTTATAGATGTCAATAAAATCACCGGACGATATTACTCTACCAGTGTTTATCTCGGCATTACTACCCGCCTCAAGTGGCCCGATGACTTTTTTACTATCTCTACCGGTTTAGAGTTTCAGCATTATATACTCGATAACTACAGTTCGGTATTCATCTTCGATAAAGGAAAAGCCACGAATCTGAACTTACAAATAGCATTAGCTCGTGATTCGCGTGAATTACAAGCACCTACCTACTATAACAGAGGGATCTATTTCTCTGTGCAAGGCAAATTCACTCTTCCATACTCCTTGATGTTCCCCGGTCGTAAAAACATAGATTACTCTTCCCCTACGCTGTCAGATGCCGACCGCTATAAGTTTGTAGAATACCACAAATGGAAAATTATGTTTGAGTGGTACACCCCTATTTGGAAAAATCTGGTGTTGAAAGCTTCCGCTAATATGTCCTTCTTAGGATTTTATAACCCCAAAATCGGCTATTCACCGTTTGAACGAGTAGAGTTTGGCGGTGACGGACTGACCAATCTGAATAACGGAACGCAATTAGGTCGCGACATTGTTTCGATGCGCGGGTATCCGGTAGTCACCCCAGCCGGAGGCTCTCCTATTTTCAACAAATTCTCCTTGGAACTTCGCTACCCTATTTCGCTCAATCAGTCGGCCACCATTTATGCCTTGGCTTTTATGGATGCCGGAAATTACTGGAACCGCATCAGCGATTATAAGCCGTACAATCTGGCACGCTCTGCAGGTCTTGGTGTTCGGGTGTTCCTGCCTATGTTCGGCTTACTCGGATTCGATTATGGCTTAGGTTTCGACCGCGATAAATTTGGATTGGAGCCGAAACCCGGTAAAAATATTTTTGCGAAATACGGAGAATTCAGAATTATCCTTGGTCGCGAACCGGAATAATTTGTGAAAGAATGAAAATGTATTTTCACCTTGGCAAGGAAATTGGTCTAACAATGAAAACAGAAAAATTATGAAGAAGATTCTTATTGCTGTAACGGCCTTACTGATCGGGACAGCTACCTACGCACAGAAGTTTGCTTTTGTAGATATGGATTATATCCTCAACAAAATGCCGCAATACACCGATGCTCAGAAACAGTTAGATAAAATTGCCGAAGGCTGGCAAAAAGAGGTGGAGGCAAAAATGAAAGAGGTGGACGGTATGTATAAGCAGTTTCAGGCAGAGCAGGTGCTGATGACGGATGCGATGAAGCAACAGAAGATGAAAGAGATTGAAACGAAAGAGAAAGACGTAAAGCAGTTTCAGAAAGATAAGTTTGGACCCACCGGAGAATTATTTACCAAACGGCAAGAACTGATTAAACCCATTCAGGACAAGATTTATAATGAGATACAGAAGTACTGTTCTGCTAAAGGCTACGATTTTATCTTCGATCGTTCCAGTGGACCCACAATGTTATATGCCAGTGACCGGTACAATAAAAGCGATGATATCCTATCCGCCTTAGGCATAGCACCAAAGGGCAATTAAGCAATTCAGCTAAAAACCTATCTTTGCGCGCCTGATGATGAAAAATATCATATTGCTCGGTTCGTTCTTTTTTTTCGTAGTTCCGCTTATGGCCCAGCAGAAATACGGTCACATCAGCTCGCAAGAAATTCTTGTTTCTATGCCGGAATACAAACAAATGATGACCGCATTGGAAAAGAGAAAAAATGAGCAAAGCAACCGGTTAAATGCCATGTATAAAGACTATCAGAGAAGGCAGAAGGAACTGACGGATTACGGGGCAGGACTGATGGAAGCAGTGCGGGAAGAAAAACTGATAGAGATGGACAGCTTAGAAAAAGCGATTACCGCCTATCAGGAAAGCATGGATGCGGATTTGCAAAGTTTTCAAGGGAAATTATTGCAGCCGCTAAATGATAAATATTTGAAAATAGTGGCGGCTGTGGCAAAGGAAAACGGCTACAGTTATATTTTTGATATTAACACCGGCTCAGTGGCCTATTACCCGGAAAAGAACGGCAATATCACTGATTTGGTAAAAAAGAAAATGGGAATTACACAATAAACTTTTTTATTCAATAAACACAAAAACAGAAATGAGGAAATCAATTTTAGTGTTCGCAGCAGCAATGTTTACGCTGATAGGCACCACCCAAGCACAACAAAAGTTAGGTCATTTAAACTCCGTAGAGGTGCTTTCTTCGATGCCTGAGTTTAAGCAAATGCAAGCCGACCTTCAGAAACAGAAAGATTCGTATCAGAAAGTGTTGGAAGGCATGTACCAGGATTATGACAAAAAGCAAAAGGATCTTCAGGATAAATCACAAGATAAATCCACCCCTGATGCTATTATAGAAACCTTAGTGCAGGAGTTGCAGCAGTTACAGCAACGTATTACCGACTTTCAGGACAAGGTAAATACTGATTTGCAGAAAATGCAAACAGACAAAATGAAGCCGATTAATGATAAATATTTGAAAGCGGTAAAAGAAGTAGCGGAAGCAGCCGGATATTCTTATGTTATTGATGTGGCATCCGGTGCAGTAGCTTATTTCCCCGATAAAACCAATGATGTAACTGACTTGGTGATGAAGAAAATGGGAATTACGGCAGCTCCGTCCAATAACACACCTACCCCGGCTCCTAAAACAGCCAACTAATTTAGTATTCGCCTCTTTCAGACACATGAAAAATGCAAGGGGATAAGAATAGAACCATAGGAATTTTTGATTCAGGCATTGGCGGCCTTACGGTCGCCAATGCTATTTCTAAGCTGTTGCCCAACGAACAGTTGATTTACTTTGGCGATACTGCCCATCTTCCTTATGGCGACAAATCAAAAGAACTTATACAGAGTTATGCGGTGCGCATTACTGATTTCTTATTGCACGAAAAGAATTGTAAGGCTATTGTAATTGCCTGCAACACGGCATCGGCAGCCGCTTATGAAGTGCTTCGCGATAAGTATAAAGGAGTGGTGCCCGTGATTAATGTGATAGATCCGATGATAGAGGCAGTCATTGCAGATGTGGCCATCGGGAAAGTAGGGATCATTGCTACCAAAACTACGATTGCTTCGGGGGTGTATCAAGAAAAGTTTAACCGCAGAAAACCCTCCCTTAAGTATGCAGCATTAGCTACGCCATTACTGGCTTCTATGATTGAGGAAGGATTTTATAATAACAACATCAGCCGCGCTGTGTTGGAGAGTTATCTCGCAAATGAAGTATTGCAGGATATTGACGCTTTGGTGCTGGCCTGCACTCATTATCCACTCATTAAAACAGAGATAAACGATTTCTACAAAGAGAAGGTGAAGATTTTTGATTCGGCTGAGGTGGTGGCGAAAAAGCTAAAATGGATTTTAGAGAAGGAAGGGCTGGCAAGCGATGAGAAATCAGGGCAAGATATTTTTTATGTGACCGACTATACCCAAGCCTTTGAGCAAACTACCCGAATATTTTACGGGAAGGAAATTCATTTACAACAAAGCCGGATGTGGCAGCAGGCATAAGCAGTAGCTTTATCAGATTATTGACCATTTGTAATAAATTCGAGGCATGAAAAAGCTCATTCTATTCTCCGCATTTTTTCTTTTTGTCGGGTCTCAGTTGAAGGCCGAGGGTATTGAGTTTCATCACGACAAATCATTTCAGGAATTGCTGGATATGGCCAAAGCAGAAAACAAGTTGATTTTTATGGATTGCTATACCTCATGGTGTGGGCCTTGCAAGCGTCTATCAGCTATGGTTTTCCCCGATTCGGCTGTAGGAGCATATTTTAATGAGCAGTTTATCAACTGCAAATTCGATATGGAGAAGGATGAAGGAATAATGATAGCCGGAAAGTACAGTATCAGAGCCTATCCTACTTTGCTTTGGATAGATGGCAGTGGTGAAGTAAAGCATAAAGTGGTAGGCGGACTTGACCCAAACGGATTAATCCAAAATGGCCGACAAGCCTTAGACCCAACTCCGGGAATATTGAGTGGTATGCACCGCCAATATAACGAAGGCAACAGAGAGGTGAATTTTCTTTCCGACTTCGTAAATACAATGAATAAGGCCGGTGAGAATTACTCGGAGGTGTTTAAGATATACATGGAAAAGCTGACTGAAAAAGATCTCAATGATCCGAAGCATACCAAAACTGTCTTTAACCTCACAAAAGATATTCACTCTCCCGGACTGGATTATGTGCTCAAAAATAAAGCGTACTACTCCGGCTTGATAGGAGCAGAAGCCTATAATTCAAAAATTAA
>CAZQYO010000011.1:0-22390 GCA_964597415.1 uncultured Chitinophaga sp. | reverse complement strand
ATTTAGAAAAAGAATACAAAGAGGTGAAGGCGACGAATGCTAAAATTGTAGAGGAGCCTGTAGTTTCTGAAGCTCCCGTAGTGGAAGAACCTAAGGTATTTACGTTCGTTGAACAGAATCCTCTGTTCCCGGGTGGAGATGGAGAATTGATAAAATTCTTGCAGAAGAATATACAGTACCCGCAAATGGAACGGGATAATGATATACAAGGAAAAGTGTTGTTGCGCTTTGTAGTTATGGAAGACGGTACGGTATCGGATGTGAAAGTGATGCGATCAGTAAGTCCGGGTCTAGACAAAGAAGCGGTGCGCGTTGTAAAAATGTTACCCAAATTTAAGCCCGGTCGTCAGCAAGGAAAACCGGTAAGAGTTTACTTTAACTTACCGGTCGTATTTAGACTGCAATAAGTTTTTATTGAAACATTTATAGCGAAATCATAACCTTTCCTTGCGAATGGTTATGATTTTGTACTTTATAAAAGATGGAACGCCCGAATCAATTTTTCCGAAAATTATATTCAAGCCCATCGCTTCTGTGGAAGGTCGGTGCGGGTATTCTATTTATTGTTTTAGCACTGATTTTATTTTTTGCTCCTTCACTCGCATACGGCATTAAAGAGAAAACTAAAGACCTATTTTCCTTTCTTTTGCTCCTTTACGGATTTTTTCGTCTATCTACTTTTTATGTCGAGTACAATCGCAAAGATGATGAATAACAGAATGTTCTTTTATCTGTGTGTAGCAACGGGGATATTGTCAGCCATTTCCATCGGATCTTGCAAAGGAAATAGGCAAGCGGATGACAACTCTGCAGAAACTTTATTGGGTAAATACAAGGTATATAAAGGTGAATTGAGAGTGGCGGTGGACCAAAGCTTAGAACCCATCATGACACAGGAAACAGAGGTTTTCCAATACTATTATGATAGTGTAAACCTGAAAGTGGACTACAACAATGAAAGTGAAATGCTAAAGAGTTTTCGAAACAGGAAAACTGATGTGTTGGTGATGGCTCGTGAATTAACTCCCACAGAAAGGGAATCGCTAAAAGAACAGGATACCATTTATGCCCGTGAAATGAAGATTGCTTACGATGCCGTGGCCTTGGTGGGGAATTCGGCATTTGATGATACGGACTTGAATGTGGCTTTGCTTAAAGATTATTTTAATCCGGCAGCAAAGATTACCAATAGACCGAAGATGATATTTGACAATCAACATTCGAGTTGCGTGAACTATATCCTGCAACTGTTAGGTTACAAGGAGAAGGTATCCTCCAATGTATATGCGCTCAAATCCGTTGAAGAAGTGATTGACTATGTAGAGCATTCTCCCAATGCCATAGGGTTTATCCCGTATAGTTATTTGAGCGATTTGGATGAGGAGAGAGTGCAGACAATACGAAAGCGAATTAAAATTTTAAGTTTGCGCGTCCAAAATTCTGAAGGGAAAGAAGAAAGAGTAAATGCTAATCAATCAGATATTGCCAGCGGTGCTTATCCTTTGATTAGAACAGTGAGTACTGTAACGCATTTTACCTACACCGACAATATAGAATGGATGTTTGTAAACTTTCTATACCGCGAAAAGGGAGCAAGAATTTTTCTGAAGGCAGGGCTAATACCCGCTAAAATGCCTGAACGTGAAATAAATGTTAATACAGGTTCGTTGGATGCAAAGAATTGAAATTTGGCACACGCTTATCACTTGTTTAATCGTAAATCAATATCAAGAGAAATGAAAAAATGGTTTGTAATTGCTACCGGGATGATTTTTGCACTGAATATTTCAGCGCAAACTCTACAAGATGCACAGAAAGAAATTGATAATGAAAGCTATTTTAAAGCAAAGCAGATTTTATTTCGACTGCTGAAAGATGAAAATGTAAGCAAATCAGACGTTTACTATTATCTGGGTAACGCTTTCCTAAAATCAGATGATCCGGATTCGGCTAAACTGTTTTATAAAATGGTTTTCAATACCGAAAGCCGCTATGCCTTGGGATACGTTGCGAATGGTCGTTTGGCATTGTTGGCTAAAAACAAGGCTGAGGCAAAGCAAAACTTTGACCGAGCATTGCAAACTTCTAAAATGAAAAATGCCAATATCTATTACGAAATAGGAGATGCTTACTTTCGTCCGGAAGTGATAGACCTACAGGCAGCTATCAGCAATTTTGAGGCGGCTTATAACTTAGATAATAAGAACACCACTATCATTTTAGCCTTGGGAGATGCTTATTTGGAAAACGCGGTGAATGATAACTCGATGGGAGGGAAAGCGATGAATAAATACGAAGCTGCCACTGAATTGAATAACAAATTGCCTATTGCCTGGATTAAAATTGGACGACTTTCTGTTCGCGGTAGAATTTATGACCAAGCGATTGAGGCATTCAAAAAAGCATTGGCCATTGACCCTAACTACGCGGTGGTATATAAGGAATTGGCAGAAGCCTATTACTTGAGCCACCAATACGATCAGGTACAACCCAACTTTGAAAAATACCTGGCTCTAAGCCCGGGCGATAACCAAGCGAGAACTACGCTTGCTTCACTCATTTTCCAAAGCAAGGATTATGATAAAGCGATTGAAGAGTCCAATAAAGGGTTGAAGAACGATTCTAATAATTATATTTTTCAGCGCATTATAGCTTTCTCAGACTTTGAGTTGAAGCGATATAAAGAAGCGTATGAAGCCAACCAAAAATTCTGGGCTAATCCGGCTCGTAAGGTAAAGGACATAGACTATATCTACTCTGCCCGTATTGCCTCGGCAGTAGGTGACACAACGGCTGCGCTGAACTATTTTAAAATTGCATTAACTAACGATTCCACCAATTGTGATTTGTTGGGTGAGTTCGGCAAAACACTTTACATCGCGCGTCATTATGACGAAGCCGTAGCGCAGTATAATTTAAAAAAAGAGAAATGCGGTAGTCTTTCCTCTTTAGACGTGTATTATTTGGGAAGAGCCTACTTCACTTTGGGTGATTCTATAATGGCGGATACTACTTTTGCTGAATTCGCAGCGCGCAATCCTACATCGCCTGACGGTTACTACTGGAGAGCGCGTACAAATCTGAAGATTGGTGCACCGGAGGACTTCAAAGCATTCCCTTACTATAAAAAATATATTGAAGTGGCGGGCGGAGAACCGGAAAAGTATAAAAGGAACCTTACGGAGGCCTATGATTATTTAGGGGCTTACTATTTTGAAAAGGATAGAAACGCTTCTAAAGAAAATTTTATGAAAGCGTTGGAATTAGATCCTACCGATGAATTCGCTACCGAGTTTATGAAACAGTTTAATTAAATCCTCCATCATATTCCTTTTTCACGGAAAACGCCTTGCAGGGAATGTGGGGTGCTTTTTATTTCTCCTTGTAGTGAGTTCCTAATAATAAGGCCGCAGCTAACACTGCCCCACAGGCACTCATGGCAAACATTGCTCCCGGTGAAACAAATTTCCAAACCAGTCCGGCTAAGGTACTTGCGAGTAAAGCGGTGACAGAGTTAAGCCCTGCAAAAGTTCCTAATGCTGAAGCACTTTCTGTATGGCTTACTATATTACTGATAAGTGCCTTTGAAATGCCATCGGTGGCCGCAGCGTACACTCCGTATAACGCAAATAAAAAGACAAATCCTGGCAGGCTGGTATTGAATCCGAAACCGGCATACACAAGGGAGAAAACCAGTAATCCGAAGGTCAACGTCTTTTTAAATCCTATCCGATCAGCTATACCTCCCAGTGGAAAGGCCGCAATGGCAAAAACTAAATTATAGAGAATATAACTGCCTATAACATAGGTATCACTTAATCCGGAGGCTTTTATTTTCATCAGCAAAAATAAATCGGAACTATTGAACAGCGCAAAGAACAAAAGTACCGGAACTATCTTGCGGTAAGCAATGGGGGCCTCTTTGAAATAATTGAATGTTTGCGATAAGCGAAAAGAACTTTTACTTTTTGTAGAGAATGTTTTTTTCTCTTTGATGAGGATAGTGAGCACTCCGCCAACTATGGCAGGTAGGAAGGCCAATAAGAACATGAGTTTGTATTGGCCGGGATAAAGAACTAAGAAAAGCAAAGCGAATGCTGGACCAATGGCCGCTCCCAAGGTATCCATGCCTCGATGAAAGCCAAATACTTTTCCTTTGTTTTCGACAGTGGTCTCCGAAGAGAGAATTGCATCGCGGGCACCGGTGCGCAAGCCTTTTCCTAAGCGATCTAAGGTGCGGGCTGTAAAAATCCATACCGGGAAAGTGAAAATCGCCATCATTGGTTTAGAAAAAGCACTGAGTAGGTATCCCCACTGCACAAAAGGCAACCGCTTTCCGTGAGTATCAGCTATTCTTCCGAAATATCCTTTGCTTAATCCAGCAGTGGCCTCTGCAAGACCTTCCAGTACCCCAATCAAGACAGAAGAGAACCCAATGCTTCCTAGAAATAAAGGCATGATGGGATACAACATTTCACTGCTTATGTCGGTAAATAGACTCACTAAAGAAAGTATCCAAATCGTTCGGGTGAGATATTTCAAAATATTATTTTGACTTTTGAAGGTGCAATTTCCACAAAATGAGTAAGAAATTAAATTTAGAAAGTGAGTTTATCTTTCGTACTTCGCGTAGTGGTGGGAAAGGCGGGCAGCATGTAAATAAAACTGAGACCAAAGTGGAACTGGTGTTTAATGTGTCCGATTCTACATTACTAACTGAAGCGGAGAAGAAACTTATTTTGAAAAAACTATACAACCGGATAAACGAAGCCGGGGAGTTGCGAATTTCCAGCAGTGCCACCCGATCACAAATCTCAAACAAAAAAAAGGTGGTGGAGAGGTTTTATGAGCTATTGCATCAGGCACTAACCAAAGAAAAGAAACGAATTCCTACAAAGATTTCTGAAGCGAAAAAGCAAGAAATATTAGAAGCGAAAAAAAAGCATGGCGAAAAGAAAGAAGAACGCGGACGGAAGACCCGCGATTTTCTGTAATCTCATATTTTCACGCCTGAATTTATGCAGGCACCTACACACATACTGGCAGGGGTTATTTTTCAAAAGTTGTTTAATTGGAAACGTTACCGTTCTGTGGCGTTTATCCTAATCGCCCTGCTGGGTATTCTATCTCATGCCGTACTGGATAAACTATCGGTAGCTACCTACTGTCCCGATGCTGCTGACTTTTCAACTATTTTTTGGATCGCGTATCATTTATTGATGTTACTCGTCTCTATCATTTTTTTGTATCTGTGGTGGCAGGAAGCGAAATGGGGAATCCTATTTGCCATGTTGCCGGATATAGATTGGCTCTTTGTGTACACCCGCGAAGTCTTTCATCTTTCAGGATCGTTCTACAATCAGCCCTATATACACCGGGCTTTAGATTGGACCATGAACCACACCATTCCATTTTGCTACCTGAATGTATTACCCGACAACAGAAATGAACCATTAGCTATGCTTTGGGAGTTTGCCGGATGGTTGCTTTTACTGTTTATTATTTACCGTTTGGACAGGCGCAGAAGGAACATATATTTTTGAAAAAATTTTCTGTAAACTCTTTCAACATGTTAAATATGATTATCTCGCACTCACTTACTTGCATCTATTTGCTTTGCGATATAATTTTACAATGTATTTAATCACAAAAATCTAATGTTATGAAAAAGGTATGGTTGCCAATAATTACAGTCTTTGTAATAATGTTGAGCACTTCTGTTACAAAGGCTCAGGCATGGGATAAAAGCTCAAAAGTTCTTTCTATTGGAATCGGAGGTGCTTACTTCTATCACTTCGGTAATTATGATCGTGTCCGATACTACGATATTAACGGAGACCCCGTATATGGGCGGTATGGATATGGGTCATCACTCACCGGTCAGTTCACCTTTCAAGGCGAATTTGGCGTACATAAATATGTTGGGGTGGGCTTTACTACGGGCTTAGGCGGGAGAGGAGGTGGTTGGTTATACAATAATTCAGGCGAGGTGAACTGGCCAATAGGGGCTATTGCCAATTTTCACTTTTACCAACTGATACAGGATAAGACCGGAAAGAATCTTCATGCCGATAAATTGGATATTTATGCGGGAGCCAATATTGGGACCGGCATTGCCGCTTTATTTTTTGACGGCACCAGTGCGGCTGTTGTTCCCATTATATTCGGTGGCCCTCAGGTGGGAATTCGCTATTACTTTACTCCACATGTTGCCGTAAACGGAGAGTTGGGGTATGGCAAAACTTGGATTAATGCAGGGATGTCATTTAAGTTGTAAGAGTAGTTTCTGTTTCTAATTCGGTTATTTTTGTACTTTCGATTACTTAATAAAATATATGAAGAACCTATTCACCCTAGCGATTGTTCTGATCAGTCATTTTTCTTTTTCTCAATCCGATGAAATCACCATTCCGCAAAATACCCTTGTGCATATAATTTTAAATGAAGATGTGCGGGAAGGGAAAAATAAAGTTGGGGATGCGGCAAAGTTTGTTGTAGCGGAAGACGTTGTCATAAACAATAATGTAGCGATTGCAAAGGGGGCGCTTGTTCATGCAACTATCACCAGCAGCAAAAGAGGTGATTTGCGTGTTGACCTTTATGATGTTGCTGCGGTAGATGGTACCATTATAAAATTAGATGACTGCTGGATTTTTACTACAGCAGCTCAAAATACTAAATCTCATGGCGCTTTAATTATTAAAGGTACCAGAAAGAATTGTGTTACTCCTGTTAGTTATACGATAAAGAAAACTACCGGGAAATATTAAGTAAAGTAAACAGTGGCATCTTGTTTCTCATTCGGTATTTAAAAGTCTAAATATTATACAATGAAAATTAAAACAACCATTGCAACAACAATTATTCTTCTATTCGCAGGAGTAAGTTTGCTCAAAGCTCAAGACAAATATGACTTGGCAGTAGTAGGGTATTTCTACGACACCCCCAAAAGCCATATCTACATTTCCATCAACGGAGATAAATTTGAACAGGTAGATGTTGAAAGAGATGAACTACAAGGGAAGGTTTGGGGAATTAGTATGAATCCTTTGATTAAGCAAGTAGAAAAAATGCAAAATGATGGATGGGAAGTAGTAGGCGGAATGACAGCAAGCGGTTTGCCGGCTGTTTCTTTGTTCTATTATAATTTGAGAAAGAAGAAATAGAATTGGATTATAAAAGTGAGTAGAAATAAAAAAGCCTGCTTCCGCAGGCTTTTTTATTTCTAAAGATTAGTAATTGTTATTTCTTCTTGCCTTTTGCATCACCTGTTGTTCCAAAGCAAAATGCTACATTTCCGGGTAATACAATACCGTACTCTGTTCCTTCACTGAGTGGAGTAGAAGGAACAAATTTGTAAACACCGGGAGCTACTTTAGTGAACTCAGGTTTAATATCATCTCTTTGCACTGACTTTCCTTTGCCACCGCCAAACATCATTGCTCCTACAGCAGCAGACTGGGCTAACTCCAGTTCGCGGGTGTCTTTAGAAACGATTACTTTGGTAAAATAAATAGTGCCTTCAGGGTCAGTCTCAGCGTCTGTCAACTTAACAACAAAATTAGCATCCTTAGGATCAATTTTGATAGGTGAGTGACCTCCCAGAATATTCAGAAAGGTAACTGCACTGGCTCCATAGCTGAAACCTTTTGTTTTTGATTTTACTTCCTGTGTTGGTTTTTCCAATTTTGCCAATGAGCCATCTGCCTTAATAAGCATAGGTGTCATTTTAAAATCAGGAATCTGAACATCTTGTGCGAACACAAAACCTGCTGATACAGCAACTGCAATAATTAACGTTAATGCCTTTTTCATAATTTAGTTTTTTTTGTTTGAGCAAATGTAAAAAACAATTCAAAATCAAAATCCATTTTTCGCGGTTTAAAGACCAACCAGAAGGCCCCTATAAAAAATTAACAAATGGGTACTGTCTTTGGCTCAGAAATGTTTTTTTATGTTTATGAGGCAAATTAAATCAAGCCTCTGATATGTATAAGATTACCCTGCTTTTCGCCTTCTGTATCTGTTCTTTTGCCTCCAATGCTCAAAACGCTAAGGCAATTTTTGATGCAGAAAGTATTGTGTATTACGGTATAGACTTTTCGAAAACAAAATTCGCATTGCCGGATGCAAAAGCGAGTGAAATTAAGGACAAGTATTTCGAAGGATGGAATGAGTTGGTAATGACTGACAATGAAAGGTTCAATAAAGAAAGTGCTTTCCAGAAACTGAAAATTTACTATGACCTGGCAGTTGTAGGGCGCAGAAATGCTGCCGTAAAAATCAATGAAATTGAAGGTAATGCCGACAACCTGCTTTCTAAAGAAGCAATTGAACAGATAATAAGCGACTACAAAGGCGGCTCAAAAACGCAGGGAGCAGGATTTGTGCTTGTAGTAGAAAGTTTCAGTAAGAAAAAAGCAGAAGGTGTAGCCCACGCTGTATTTTTTGATATTGCCACTCGTAAAGTGTTACTCGATAAACGGATGGTAGGGGAAGCGCGCGGAGGTGGTTTGCTAAACTATTGGACACGCCCTTTTCAGGTGATGTTTGAAAACATGACCGGAGGGCTTTATGATACATGGAGGAAAGAGGCCGTGAAATAATTTTATCCTTGAATCCTTTTTACCAATCCCTCCAATACATGCCCCGGACCTACTTCAATAAATTCTGTAGCTCCATCTGCTATCATTTGTTTTACGGACTGCGTCCATAGCACCGGAGAGGTGAGTTGGATAATCAAATTCTCTTTTATTTGTTCTGCATCAGTTTCTGCGTGAGCCGTTACATTTTGATAGATCGGGCACACGGGAACCTGAAAGGAAGTTTGGTAAATGGCTTCTTCCAATTCTCTGCTGGCAGGCTCCATGAGTGGTGAATGAAATGCCCCTCCCACCGGTAATTTCAAAGCGCGTCTTACTCCTGCGGCTTTCAGTTGTTCGATGGCGGCATCTATTCCTTTATTACTTCCTGAAATAACGAGTTGCCCCGGAGCATTATAATTAGCCGCCACTACTACGCCCTCCTTTATCTCCGAACAGATTTTTTCTATCTGTTCCTCACTTTCGTAACCAACCACGGCAGCCATAGTAGAGGGCACCAACTCACAAGCTTTTTGCATAGCCTGTGCGCGAATGGAAACTAATTTCAGGGCATCCTCAAAGCTCAGTGTTTGGTTGGCTACCAATGCCGAGAACTCTCCCAAGGAGTGACCGGCTACCATATCCGGTTTAAAGTTTTCGATAAGCGAGGCAGCGATCACTGAATGAAGAAATACAGCAGGTTGAGTTACCTTAGTTTGCTTCAGTTCATCCTCTGTGCCAGTAAACATTATGTCTGAAAGAGGGAAGCCAAGAATTTCATCTGCTTTAGCAAATAGTTGTTTTGCTGTCTCCGATTGCTCATACAGGTCTTTGCCCATGCCGGAATACTGTGAACCCTGTCCAGGAAAAATATATGCCTTCATTATTAATGGTTGACGGTTGACAGTTTGCAGTAAAAGCAGATGGTAGTGCTGATAACCGCGAACTGCTAACTTAATTTTGCTGAAATCAAATTGATAAACTCGTTGCGGGTGCTTTGCTTTTCAAATTCGCCCACAAAGGCAGAAGTAGTGGTCACTGAATTTTGTTTCTGCACTCCCCGCATCATCATGCACAGGTGATTTGCCTCGATAACTACCGCTACTCCCAATGGTTGCAGTGCTTCCTGAATGCTGTCGCGAATCTGGCAGGTGAGTCGCTCCTGCACTTGCAGCCTTCGCGAAAACACATCTACTACCCGCGCTAATTTGCTCAGTCCTACAATTTTTCCGTTGGGGATATAAGCAATGTGCGCTCTGCCGAAAAATGGCAGCATGTGATGTTCGCAAAGAGAAAACAACTCAATGTCTTTTACCAGAATCATGGCACTGTGATCTTCATCAAAGGTGGCCGATTTTAAAATGGCCTGTGCATCCATCTCGTATCCTTGGGTCAGATAATGGTATGCCTTTGCTACCCGCTCGGGGGTTTTCTGCAATCCTTCACGGTTTAGGTCTTCCCCTAAAGCACTCAAAATACCGGCTACATTTTTTTGTATAGAAAGAATAGATTCCGCAGTAAAGGTTTCTTGCTTCTGATATTTTTTCATGGTTTATTTTTTAGCGGTTCATCCCCGTAATATTCTACATAAATATTTTCCGTTTCAACAAGTTTGATACAATAAAGTTCGCATCCGTTTAGCTTTGGAGCGATCCATTTCCATATCACCTGCACGATGTTTTCTATGCTGGGAATTACTCCTTGCAGTTCCGGTACATCTATGTTGAAATTTTTATGGTCTAAGCGATCTACCACTTCTGTTTTCAATAGCCGGCTTAGTTTGTGGGCATTCATCACAAACCCCGTTTCAGGATCCGGTTCTCCTTTTACGGTCACATACAAATCGAAATTATGCCCGTGCCAGTTTGTATTGGCGCATTTGCCGAATACCTCTATATTTTTTTCTGCGCTCCAGTTTTTATTAAACAATCGGTGCGCTCCGTTAAAGTGTTCGCGTCTGGTTAAATAGACCATATTAATAGTTGCTTGTTTGTGGTTGACGGCTGGCGGTTCACTGTTCACGGCTGGCGGTTTACTGTTCACGGTTCACGGTTGAAGGGTTGATCGTTCACGGCTCGCAATAAATAAAAAAATTGCATTGCCTCCAACCGCCAACTGCCAACTGCGAACCATCCCTAACATCTCTCCAAAATCATCGCATGACCCTGTGCACCTGCTGCGCAAGCTGCGAGTAATGCGTATTTCCCATTCTCCTTTATCAGTCGGTTGGCAGCCGTGGTCACCAAGCGGGCACCGGTAGCGCCAAAGGGGTGACCGAGAGAAAGTGAACCGCCCCAAAGATTAAGTTTATCCATCGGCACTTCGCCCAGTGCTTTTTCTCTGCCTAATTTTTCTTTGGCAAATTCATCAGAAGCCAAACATTTCAGGTTAGCTAATATCTGCCCGGCAAATGCTTCATGAAACTCAAACACATCTATATCATCAAAGGTCATATTGTTTTGCTTTAGCAACTTTGAAATAGCATAAGTAGGGCCTAACAATAATTCTTTTTCCAGGTCGCAACCTACAAAGGTGTAGGAGTGGAGATAAGCCTTTGGTTTCAATCCTAATTGTTGAGCTTTTTCTTCCGTCATTATTAAAACCGCTGCGGTTCCATCGGTAAGAAAGGAAGCATTGCCTGCCGTAATAGTGCCGCCTTCTTTCACAAAAGCCGGTTTCAGTCGGCCTAATTTTTCCAAAGAGGTATCGGCTCTAAAACCATTGTCTTTTACTACGCGCTTAAATTTTGGCGGAGCTTCCACAGCCGTAATCTCATCGGCTAACAAGCCCGCAGCATCTGCTTTGGCCGCCAGGTGATGCGAGCGCATCGAAAACTCATCCTGCTCTTTCCGCCCTACCTGATAGCGCCCCGCGAGGATATCACAATCCAGCCCCATTGTTCTGCCGGTTAAAAATTCAGCAATGGCCGGTGCTTCGGGAACAAAATCCTTTGGCCGAAGGCTCAGTATAAATTTTAGATTATCGGCAAATCCCTTTAGCTTTTGAGCGAGAAAAAGTTTTTTGCGCATTTTTCTGTTGAAGAGAATAGGCGCATCACTGGTGCAATCGGTTCCCCCCGCAATCACCACATCTGTGTGTCCGCTTTGCAGAATGTTCATGCCACTCACTATGGCTTGGTTAGCCGAAATGCAAGCCATCGTCACCGTATGGCAAGGCGTAGTATTCGGAATGCCGGCCGTCAATGCCGATTCGCGAGCCACATTCCCTGTGCGCACATTGCTGATAGCGGTTCCCATCACCACATACCCCACTTCCTTTGGGTCAATGCCGGTTTTCTGAAGCAAGCCGCTGATCGCAAACTGCCCCAATTGATAGCTCATCAAGTCCATATAATCTGTTCCCGAACGCAGAAAAGGAGTTCTCGCTCCGTCTATCAACACTATTTTTTTATTGCTCATGTTTAGTTTTTTGAGAGCGTGAAGATAATCAACTGTTGCCAAGTTCAGCGATGAGCCGCAAATCGCGGTGCTTTATAAAGTCGGGCCAGGTATTGTCGCCTGTAAAATCCTAAACTCTCCGCTCGGCACAAACGAAATAAATTTTAAATACTTGGCGCCTTACTGCGCCCACCTTCGGCACATCACTCTCCCACGGGCGTTCGTGCTGTAGCGCTATTTGCGGACAAGCCCTTTGCTCCAAGTTTCCATTCGACATTCGCTATTCGAAATTCGATATTCATTATTCTACACCGACTGCGCAATTCGCAATTCGCAATCGGCAATTTTCTCAATGCTCTTAATGCCCTTAATGGTTCAATTCACAATCGGCCATCTGCTATTCTTTTGCTCCATTCAGTGCTTTTCCCAACGACCCATAAAACAAGTTTGTCATTGCGAAACATTTTCCATTACCATCCATCAGAACAAATGTTGAAGCAATCTTCCGCTTTGTATTTATGCCTTTGGGTACTATAACAACCCCACTGCCGCGAGCTTCCGCTAGTGCCTAAACAGCAGGGTTGTCTGTGACAGACTCTACTGGGGAGAAGTTTCCATTCGATATTCGCTATTCAAAATTCATTATTCAATATTCTACACCGGCTGCGCAAAGTTGCTGGTGAAAACACTCAACAACAGCTATGCAATGTTTTCATTCGCCATTCGCCTTCATTTCAATACTCCCCTATGTATTACTGCCCATTACTTTTCGCACTGAAAAAATCAGGATATTTTGATTGTATGGCAGCGAGCAGGTTTTCAGAAAACAGTTGATAACCTGCCGAATTAAAGTGCGCATCATTCGGGTAAGCGTATTGCGCTATGTTCTTCGTAGTTATTTTGCCGGTCAGTGCACCTCGCATATCTATAAACAAAATATTTCTTTGACTTAGTGCCGTATCCATTTCGTCAAATGCGTTATATGTATCTACGTTCCGCTTTCTCTCATAAGCAAGCTCAGAGGCTATGGGTTGTACAATCACCAACAATTGAATTCCTTTCTCTTGGAGGCTTGTATTCATGGAGTCAAAAAGCAGGGCATAATCTGCTACCGCTTGTGCATATTTAGAAGGGATGTTTTTTTGCCGCACAAAAAGGTTGTTGTTCATATGGAAAATCATTTTGCATATCAGACGTAACAAACGGCATTTTGAATAATATTTTTCGATAGCGGGAGCAGGCTTATATTGAGTAGTGCCATCTGCTTTGAAACGTTCAGCCCCCCCTCTGAAAATATAATCAGTAAGGTCGCTGGAATTAAAGGTGATTAAAACATAACCGGGATGGAAGGGCAATATTTTTTGCTCCAACAGCTTTGACACAAAAAACGGATCTGAACTGGCTACCCCGGCATTGTAGATTTGTACTTTGAATCCTTCTTCATTCAATTCTCTTTCAAGAAATCGCGGATAGGAACTATCGTACGGTGCCCCCATGCCCTCGGTGTAAGAATCGCCCATGCAAACCATCTTTGCCGCTGTGCTATCGGTAAACGGATTTTCTTTTTCGCGAATTTCCAAACTATTCGTTTGATACCAATACTTATAATCCCCCTGATTTATTTCGAAAACCGAATCGGCTGGCCGAGTGAAGAGCCATGAATTTAATTGGTAGCCATAACCCGACACATATCCCTGCCCCACTTTTTCTGACCAAGTCCTATTTTGATTAAACAGCCTCAGCAACACCTCACTGGCAATAAGGGTGAACAGGAGGAGGAATACCGCGTATGAAATGTTGCCGATTATTTTTTTGGTTTTTGGGGCTTTCATGCTTTTGTGGATTTGGTGTAATCCCCTACATTTTTGCGGCACTTTTTCGTAGCTACGACTTGGCTTAGGCAAAGGGCGGCAAGGGGCTAATTAAAAGATTACTGAAAAGGCGATCATAAAGGTGATTAAAAACACGGATATTAAACCAACGATAAAAATATTGTCTGCGATACGTTCGTAACGTTCGGTTAGTTTTTGGTTTTGGGAACGGATAGAGAGAAAGGAAAAGAAACTACTTAGCACCAAAATAACACAAGCCGCTCCGGTAAACTCGTCTATTAGAGAGGTTTCGCTAAACTTGGTTACTTTCAAAGAGGTGAGTACCACCAGACAAAACCCCAATAAATTGGAGGATGTGTTCAGGATGTGTTGTGAATTATTCTGTTTCATCCGGTTTGGTTTATCTGTTTCGGGTTCCATAAAGCTTGCTACTTATTTATGACTCGCATAAATATAGGAGTATCTTTTTTGCTTTTCAGTCAGGCTTTTCGTCTTTGGCTTATTGCCGGCAAGCGAGTGGCACTTTATGTGGTGTAGGAGAAAACTAACATCGGCATAAAACAGAAGTTGATCTCCTTCGCCATCCCCTTAACTGATTCTTTTAACGCCCTATCCGCTGCCATCGGGCAGACGACCCTTTTCAAAAACGCGACCGGTTTTTTTTAGCCACGCGGTTGATGAGGGTATAGGGTGGCGTTTGCTATTCCAGTCGGCACGGGTAATGATTAACGCTTGACCTACTTTTAAAGCCGCAGCCATAGCACTAATTTTAGTAATGCGGCCCGCTTTTGTGACCTGGAAATCTTTAGCTTCTTCTACGCTTAGTATTTTCATACTCAAAATAATTTTGTTTTCAATTCAGCCGGTTTTGCGGTATCAAGTTTAGTGATTAATTATCACTGGCGCGAGCATTTGCTCGTGCCTAAGCAAAGAGCCGGAAGAAGAATAAACACGATAACTATTTTTAAATATAGCAGCAGGATAATCATCCGATGGAATGGAACAGGCCTGCAATGGCGGGGTAAAAGTTAGATTACCTACCCCACCATCCCGTTGAAGGAGTATTTGTTTTAAAAGTTGAAGATTGGCCTTACAGCGCACAAGAAATTATTGACCGTTTGGCTTTGAAAAGAGGGAGTAGTATTAGATGGGATGAATTATTAATAGAATGGTTACGAGCGAATCCTCGCGCCACTGAAAAGAATTGTCGAGGGTGAATTGAACCAATAAGGGCATTGAGAGCAATGAGAAAATTGTGTATTGCCAATTGAAACATTGCATAGCCGTTGTGAGTGTTTTCCCAACAACTTTGCGTAGCTGATGTGGAATAATGAATAACGAATTTCGAGTAACGAATATCGAATGGAAACTTGGAAAAAAGCGCTTGCCCTCAAAATGCGTTACAGCACGAACGCCCGTGGGAGAGGGATGTGCCCCAAGTGGGCGCAGTAAGGCGCCAAATATTTAAATTTTTGTTTTTGCTTGTTGACCATGAAATACTTTTTACAGAGAGGCGGGCAAAGCAAGTGCAGCCGTTAAAACAAAGCCCGCACTTCTGCTCTGCCGGTGTGGATGGGTTTCATGCTCGACTTATTGCCGGCTTCAAAGCCCGTCATTCGCCCGTCATAACTCAGCGAAAGTTGAATGTTGTTTGCCAAGTTTTGTTCGTAGCCTACACTCCATACTAAGTTGTTGCCATTGCGCAGCCCTTCGAGCATGGCATACTCTAATTGTTGGTTGGCGAAGCCTTTGTCGTTGTATTTAATGGCGGCATACGACAGGCTGGCGGTGATGGTGCTTTTGCTAAGGCGGTTGTAGCGCATCTCGGCAGTGAGCCGGTGCACCTGAGCGGTTTGCTTGCCGACTGTATCGGTAGGGTTTACTTTGAATGAGAGGTCGTATTTTAAGTTGACCCGCAGGAAAGTTTTGAACTGATAACCTAAATCGGCATTCAGGTCATTGTAGGTATAGCGGAACTGCTGTGTTTTGTAAAAGTCTGATTCGTTGGCTTTGAGGCCATTGGTATAAGTGGCTTTGGCGTTTAGTGCTTTTACGATGTTCCACCGCAGCGTTACTGCCTCTGATTGCAGCAGGCGATTTTCAAAACCGGTGGTGAGCAAGGTTCTGTTTTTGGCATAATTAAAGTCTATCTGCGCTCCGTATTTTGCTTCTAAGCGATTAAAGTAAAGTGTGTTGCGGCTGCTGATGGCGGTAGAGACTAACTGTTCGTCATCTTTCTTTAGAGGGAAGGGATTAAAGTAATTTCCTACCTTTTTGCCTTTGCCTGCAAAAGTGCTTTTACTGATTTGCACACTGCCAAACAAACTGAACATAGAAATAATGCGTTTGGCTCCTTTGGCATTTCGCCATAGCGCAGCGGGGTTAATATTGAGCACGTAATTAAATTGGTTAGTGTTTACCGAAATATATTCGGGAGTGACGACAAACACCCGTATATAGGAAGAGTCTTCGGGAAACTGAGACACTACAAATTCATCTACTTGCTTGATGCCATCGCCATTCATATCTTTCCATATAAAATCACCCTGATTAGTAGGGGATGACTGATAAGTTACCTGAGTTTTTTGTTGCCGTCCGCTGCCTAATTCATACAGCACAGAGGAGCGGATAAATCCTTTCCACACCGCAAAGTTGTAATCAATTCTGCCGAGGTAGAAATGTTCGGGCTGCGAACTGTTGAGCGAGTCGGCATCTTTGGAATGGCGGTAGGTGAGGTTGTAGTTGAGCGACTGGTTTTTAATGCTGCTTATCTGCCCTTTGATGGTAAGTGTTTGTGCTCCGAAGTGGGGTTTGTCAAACGAGTTGCCTTTAGGGCGATGCTCGTAGCGGGTGACAAATTCAATGCTGTATTTATTGACTAAGGTATCGGGACTGTTGAAATACACTCGGTAGTTTTGCCACAGATAGCTGTTAGCCGACAGCGTATCGGTGTCATTATCTACTATCCTGTTTATTTCATGATTAAAAGCGGCTCCTATTCGCCACCCTTTAATTTTTCGGATGGCGTATGAAATATCTGCATCGGGGCGAATGAAGTCGGTCTTGTTTACATTGGAATGGGAGCGCAGGTAGCTGCCGTTAAACACTACATTCACGCCTTTTTTTGAAAAATTTCCCGTCAGGGCATTTTCATAACCTTGGTAAATAGAATCTTGCACGTAGGCTTTAAACCGATAGCCCAACTTTCCGGTAGTGGCCCAGTTGTAAGTAAACTGTGCCGTGCCTAAGTCTTCATTATATCTTTTATCGGAAGTCAAAAGATTCCAGTAGCGGCTAAACACTAAATCGCGGTATCGCTCAATAGTGTTGAAACGATTTTGCAGAAATTCATAGTTCAAGTCTATGTCTAAACTCTGTTTGGGATTTTTAGCCGTGTCGCCTTTGGTGATGATGGTGCCCTTATAACCCACTCGTGTAGCAAAGCCGAGATTATCCTTGTCGTCTGTTTTAGAAAACATATTGAGGTCGTAGTTGCTCATGGCTACATCAGCTACAATCTTGTTGTGATCGTTAATGCGATACTCAGCACCGAGCGTGTACATCTGCTGGTATTTGGGAGTGACTAACATAATTACCGGCTCATAACTTCCCTGTGGCAGAAAGGCAAATGTGGCGGTGTCTAACAGAGGGGCTATCCATTGATACACGCGCCCGTTTGCCGTGCTGGCGGTGGGGATATAGTTGCCTTTGCCTTCGCCTACATACGAAAAATTAAGCGCATACTTTGCTTTAGAGCTATCGGTGGAGTACACAAAAATAGAATCAAAGCTGAACGGAAATACCACTGTATCCTTCATTTCATACAGAATGCGGTTGGCATCGTAGGTTACGCTGTCAAATCCCGGATACAGCGCATTTTGAATACTGTCGCCTATGGTGGTAAGAAAAGTTTTTTTAGCGGCACTCAAATCCTGCTGAACGTTTTGACCCTTGCTGTCCTGCTCGCTGAAAAGGTCAAAACGCACATCCACTTTTTTGCTGTTAAATTCAGTGTTCAGAAAAACAGCAGAGCGCAGGTAATTGCGTTCGGAGTATTCAAACTCTACTATTATGCGCAAATCTTTAGTGACAATTCTTCGCGGCATAAAAGTGATTTCGCCTAAGTTGTAATCAATGATGTAATCGCGGTCGGCACCTCGTTCCATCTTCTGCCCGTTCACGAAAACTTCCTCTGAATTGGCTAAAATGACAATGAACGTTTCTCCGTTAGTTCCCGTCAGTTTGTAAGGCCCTTGATTGCCTTCGCTCACCACGAGTGTGTTGCGGGCAAATTTTCCTTTGGCAATACCTCCCGCGACTCCCGTCTTTACTACTCCTGCTTTTTTGATGTTATAAGAACCGGTGTAATATCCGCCTTGATATTTTTTAGAGAACCGCATAAAATGATCATTCGCGGGGTTAAATAAATCGAAGTCGCCTACTATCACTTTGTGCTGATCATTCCGCAACTGAATAAATATTTTATCGAATTCCTGAATTTGCTGAGTGTTGCCTTCGGGTTGTATGGGGATGCTGTTATCTGTAATAGCGGCAGTTATTTCCAAATCGTGAGTGAGCATACCGGAGAGTTGAAGATTGAAGTCAGAGTTGAGCACTACGTCCTGATTGCTGCCAAAAGAAACACTGCGGGAAAAGGTACCGTTGTAATCGAGATTGCCAAAATCAATTAGCTTAAATCCCTCTTCATCGGGTTTATAAGAAAAGGGCTTCACGAGCGAATTAGCCGAGTATTCCCGATACGCCTCGTAATCTTTGTGATACGAAGGGTGGCCTAAGCGGAAGGGGTAAACGCGATAAAATATTTTTACAGAATCCACCGGTGGCTTTTGTTTCCATATCAGCATAGACTGAAAGGCTCTCAGTTGATAGGTATTTGAATCAATAATTTCACCTGCGGCATTGCGCACCACCAAGGTGTTGGGCACCACACTAAAACTATCTATCAAAAGAGTATCGCCCTGCAAGGGATAGCTGGTATAGCGAATGTTAGAGAAACTCTGCGAAAAGCCGCTTATACTGATACCGGCAAAGAGAAGAAACAGCCCAAGAGCTTTTCTTTTCTTTATCAGCCATCCTATCAATTGGGTTTCACGCTTCACCGGAAAAATAAAATACAAGATAGAATAATGCAGTAGCAAGTGAAATATTGTGCCGGTCACCCTCTCGTAGATTGTTATCGTGTAAGGCTAATCTTTTTACTTTAGCACAATACCTAAAAAATTGAACCATGTTGTATTTAGCCGACCAATTACAAAAATTCCATGAGCAAACATTTGCCTATCTGCTTATCGAAGAGAAAAACCATTTGCTCACCCTCACCTTAAACCGGCCGGAAAAGAAAAATGCGCTCTCTCCGGTTTTCTTTAGGGAGTTGGCCTATGCACTTGACTATGCCGCTAATAACAGAGAAATATGGGGAGTAGTAATTGACGCAAAAGGAGATGTGTTTTGTGCCGGAGCCGATTTGAAATCCTTTGCGGGACAGGAGGAAGAAACCAACTCTACCGTACCCATACCGGAACGGGAAATCGTGATCGGCAATATGTTTAATCATTTGCACAAACCCAGTATTGCCAAAGTTCACGCCCCGGTTTATGCAGGAGGCTTTCTCATTGTTTGCGGCTGCACCCATGTGATTGCTGCAAGCACTGCCACCTTTAGTCTGCCCGAAGTGAAGCGAGGAATATTTCCTTTTCAGGTAATGTATAGCATGTTGCAGATTATGCCGCCCCGCACCGTACTCGACTTTTGTATGCGGGCAAAAAGTGTGAATGCTGCTGAAGCAGAAAAAATGGGTTTAGTGAGCAAAGTGGTTGCTGCCGAAAAATTAGAGCAAGAGGTAAATGATCTCGTGACTGAAATATTTCAGTTCTCTCCTTCGGGAATTCGATTGGGGCTTGAAGCCTTTGATAATTTAAAAAGCTTGCCACCTGCCGAAACGCATAACTACTTAAAACAGATGTTGGGCGAAGCATTGCAAACCGAAGATGCGGCTGAAGGCTTGCAAGCGTTTATTGAAAAGAGAAAACCGGAGTGGAAAGGATAATCTGTTTCCGCTAAAATCATTCCGCACAAAGGTTGAAGTAATCTTCCGCTTTGTATTTCTTAATGCTCTTAATGAGGCGTAAAACTTTCCACACTAAGTTTTGCTTCTATACCCTTCAAAATTCAAACCCCAAACCATAACAAGCCTTACAGAATATTCGGAAAAAAACACCCGGAGTTCGGGTGTCTACGATCTTTTTAAATACTTTCGGACGTACAAAAACACGCAATGAATATGGCAGACGCTCAGAAGTTTTCGGAAGAGATAAGCACCGGCTATACTTTTAAAGGTGATTCTATCATTTTGGGAGCTGCCATGTTAGAGGGCAAAGCGCAAAAAGGAGTATGGATTAAAGCTCCGCTTAAAACCTTCAACCGGCACGGCTTAATTGCCGGAGCTACCGGTACCGGGAAAACCAAAACTCTGCAGATTATTGCCGAGCAGTTATCGGCTAAAGGCGTTTCGGTGCTAATGATGGATGTCAAAGGAGATTTATCGGGAATTGCTATGCCGGGTATTTCTAATTCCAAGATAGACGAGCGGATGAACTACATAGGCTTACCCTGGCAAGCACATGGAAATCCGGTGGAGTTGCTCTCACTTTCTAACGAAAAGGGAGTGCGCCTAAGAGCTACCGTGTCAGAATTTGGACCGGTGTTGTTTTCTAAAATTCTCGATTTGAACGATACGCAGGAAGGGGTAGTTGCCCTCCTCTTCAAATACTGTGACGATAATAAGTTACCCATCTTAGATCTCAAAGATTTTAAGAAGGTGATGAACTATGTGACCAATGAAGGGAAAGATGAAATTGAGGCGGAATATGGCAAGGTATCTACGGCCAGTACCTCCACCATTCTACGTAAAATAATAGAGCTGGAGCAACAGGGAGCCGAAGTGTTTTTTGGAGAGCGGAGTTTTGAAGTGGACGATTTGTGCCGCTGCGATGAAAACGGCAAAGGCTACATTTCTATTATGCGCCTTACCGATATTCAGGACAAGCCTAAACTTTTCTCCACTTTCATGTTGTGCTTATTGGCTGAGATTTACGCTACTTTCCCCGAAGAAGGCGATACTGAGCAACCCAAGTTAGTCATCTTTATAGATGAAGCGCACTTGGTGTTTGACCAAGCCAGCAAAGCGTTGTTGAACCAGATCGAAACTATCGTAAAACTGATTCGCTCCAAAGGTGTAGGTATCTTTTTCTGCACGCAAGATCCCTCTGATGTGCCCGATAGTGTGTTAGCGCAGTTGGGAATGAAAGTGCAACATGCCTTGAGAGCTTTTACTGCCAAAGACAGAAAGCAAATAAAGCTAACCGCACAAAACTATCCTTTGAGTGATTTTTACGATACCGAAACTATTCTCACCACTCTTGGAATGGGCGAAGCCTTGATAACTGTGCTTAATGAAAAAGGAAATCCGACACCTTTAGCAGCGACTTTGCTCGTGGCTCCTGCTTCGCGGATGGATATATTGACCAATGAAGAAATAGAAAAAATGACCGCTGCCTCCTTTCTGGCCAAGAAGTATAATGAAGCCATAGACCGCGACAGTGCTTTTGAAATACTCAACCGCAAATTGCAAGCGCATCAAAATGCAAGTGGGCAAACAACCGAAACATTTAATGGTACATCAAATGAAAGTGAAAAAGGTACGGTGATAGAAAAAGGGGCAAGTATGATTGGCGACTTTGCTAAGAGTTCTACCGGAAAAGTAATTATTCGAGAAGTTACCCGTGGAATTTTAGGGGTTTTAGGTTTGAGTTCCTCTTCCCGAAGAAGAAAATACTGATTTCGCTCATCTTTGTTGTGATAAGATATTGGATTACATAGATTCACTCCTTAAACCGGATAAATGCTCTAACGTTTAAAGTGCAAATGATATAATGAAAAGACTTTTACTCTACATCGTTTTACTGAGTTCCTTGTTTTTCAGTTTTGAAGAAGCGAAGGCTACCCACCTGATGGGGGCCGACATACAATACGAATGTATAGCCCCCGGTCAGTATAGAATCAGATTACAGCTTTATCGCGATTGTAGAGGAGTAAGCATTGGCACCAGTGCCAGTGTCAATTATCAGTCCACCCAATGCGGTGTAAATAGTAACATCACCTTAACTCAGGTGAGTGTAACCGACATTACCCCTGTTTGCCAGCAAGGCAGCAATACGGCCTGCGGAGGCACCGGTCAATATGGTGTAGAGAAGCACGTGTACGAAGGTATCCTCAACTTGCCTCCGGGCTGCGGCACCGATTGGGTGCTTTCTTGGAATAGCTGCTGCCGCAATAATGCCATTACTAATCTGTCTAATCCGGGTAATCAGGATATGTATATTGAAAGTTGCCGTTTGGATAATACCATTTCTCCCTGCAATAACTCTCCGGCTTTCTTAAATGATCCGGTGCCTTTTTTCTGCAATGCTCAACCTGTCAACTATAATCACGGGGTAATAGATGTGGATGGTGACTCGCTCGTGTTTTCATCTACCACTCCCTTAACTACCAGCGGTGG
>CAZQYO010000010.1:0-23625 GCA_964597415.1 uncultured Chitinophaga sp. | reverse complement strand
TAGTTGTAAAGTTTCCTTCGGTTTTCAGATTACACCAAAGTATGATGACCGCAAATATTTCAACCGGGTGCAATACCGTTTTGGAGGTTATGTGGGCAAAAGTCAGTTTACATACAAAGGAGAGAGCCTGAGCGAAAACGGAGGCACCATTGGTTTTGGGTTTCCATTTAAAAGCGTAGCTCACCTGAACATTACCGGTGACTTTGGCACCAGAGGCGTAAGCGATCAAAACGCTATTCGTGAAAACTTCTACAAACTTACATTTGGCTTTGTGCTCAACGACATCTGGTTTATTAAGCGTAAGTTTGATTAATGACCCTTTCGGATCACAGATGGCCGCTATCGGGATACTATCCGCTACTTCCTTTTCTGCTCTTACTATTGTTGAGTGCTTGCGCTAACGATTTGGACGAAGCCAAACTAATTACCTCCCGAGCTAACGTCAACATCGAAAAGGGAAAAGATGTGGAGATAAAATACACAGAGAATGGGATTCCGCGCATCAAAGCTTTTGGGCATACGGTGACCCGATACAGTTCTCAAAAGCCTTATCTCGAATTTAGCGATGGCATCCGGTTGCGTTTTTATACCCTGAGCGGTGAGGTAGAAAATACCATGACGGCAAAATATGCCACGATGGTAGAAAACAGCAATGAGATGACCGCCCGCGATAGTGTGGTGGTGATTAACCAAAAAGGAGAAAGGTTAGATACCGATGAGTTAATATGGGACGAAGAACGCAAGATTATTTACTCCAACTCTTTTGTGCGCATTACTACAGGCGATGAAATTATTCTGGGAAAAGGAATGACGGCTAATCAGAATTTTTCGGATTATGTGATTAAGAGTATCAGCGGAAAAATTAAAGTTAAAACCACTGGATTAGAATAAGCCATACCACCATGAAAATACTTATCTACTTTGAAAGAGCTTGGCTAATGGCCGCAGCCGCCTCGCTCATAGTGACGCTTTACAACCTTATCACTCTTCGCAGTTTCGACCGCCACGTTTACTTCCCATTATTTTGCGCGTTCTTTTGCCTTCTGATTTGGTACAACATACGCGGGCAAAGAAGATTCCGCGATAAGATGGAAGAGGAATACCGCAGAAGAGAGGCGGAGGATAAAAAGTAAAACGATGAGAGTCATATAGGTGGCGATAGCCAAAAAATTATTGAGGGTGGCTTTTGCAGTGGCTAAAAAGAAAACTGCTTATGATAAAAATATTGGTCTCAAAACATGTTTATGAGTACAGTTTATTGCAGAACCTTTTCGTTTGAAAATAAACAGAGTAAAAGGTTGCTTCGAGAAATGCTCTAATTGATTTTTACATGAATTTCTCTCGCAAAGACATTGTTTTATTTTAGTGTGGCGGGAAACACAAAACGAAGTTGTTGTTGCAAAAAATCCGGCTGTCATTGCGATCCGAGTGAAACGGAGCGAAGCAACTATTAATTTTGTGATTGGGTTTAAAGCATAAAAGACAACCCTGCCTGACGGTAGACAGGGCGGAAGGTTGTTCCCTGCTAACAAAGCGGGACAGGTAGTGGAGTCCTCTAATTGATTTTGAAATGAATTTCTTTGGCAAAGACCGTTGTTTATATTTGGAGTGCATTGCAAGTGGTATGTGCGAAGCACAAAAAGAAGTTGTCATTGCGAAACCTTTTCGTTTTAAAATTAAACAGAGTAAAAGGTTGAAGCAAACTTCAATTTTGTGATTGGTTTTGAAATATAAAAGACAAAGCGGGAGGTTGCTTCGGAAAATACGCTGATTGATTTTTAAAGGAATTTTCTCTGCAACGACATCCAAGCAAAATTAAGCGCATGGCAAACGCAAATAAGGTAGGACTGATTAAAACAGAATACTTTGTTTACATCATGACGAACAAAGGCAACAACGTTCTTTATACAGGCGTTACCAGCGATTTGCAAACGCGATGCGAAGAGCATATAATGAAAACACATCCGAACAGTTTCACGGCAAAGTATAACGTGAACAAATTGGTTTACTACGAGCGGTTTGAAAGTATTGAAGTTGCAATTGCAAGAGAGAAACAAATTAAAGGCGGCAGCAGACAGAAGAAAATTGATTTGATTGAATACAATAATCCGCGGTGGAATGATTTGTATGAAATAAAAATTGCGGAGTGGAATAGGTAAGCAGAGTTGTCATTGCAAAACAAATGGCTGTCATTGCGAAACCTTTTCGTTTTAAAATTAGACAGAGTAAAGGTTGAAGTAAACTTCACTATTGTGATTTTCGAAAGACAAATTTGAAGGTTGCTTCGAGAAATGTTCTAATTGATTTTTACATGAATTTCTCTCGCAAAGACATTGTTTTATTTTAGTGTGGCGGGAAACACAAAACGAAGTTGTTGTTGCAAAAAATCCGGCTGTCATTGCGATCCGAGTGAAACGGAGCGAAGCAACTATTAATTTTGTGATTGGGTTTAAAGCATAAAAGACAACCCTGCCTGACGGTAGACAGGGCGGAAGGTTGTTCCCTGCTAACAAAGCGGGACAGGTAGTGGAGTCCTCTAATTGATTTTGAAATGAATTTCTTTGGCAAAGACCGTTGTTTATATTTGGAGTGCATTGCAAGTGGTATGTGCGAAGCACAAAAAGAAGTTGTCATTGCGAAACCTTTTCGTTTTAAAATTAAACAGAGTAAAAGGTTGAAGCAAACTTCAATTTTGTGATTGGTTTTGAAATATAAAAGACAAAGCGGGAGGTTGCTTCGGAAAATACGCTGATTGATTTTTAAAGGAATTTTATTCGTGGCACTTATATTTATTTAAACGAACTCATGAACTTACGTTTCCTCGCAATGACATCTGTTTTATTTTAGAAAGTGCAAATGGACCATACATTACTATATGAAATATTAGTTGGACTTGGTTTCCACGCAATGGTTTTAATCTTGTTTTTTAGAATCACGAGCAATCAGATATACTCAACTCAGCAATTAGAAAAATGGGAAACAGAGAACGCAAAAGGATCTTGGGATGAGAATTCAAAGGATGATTTTAAAGATAGATATTTTGACTTGGTTTATTTGAACGTAGATAGAATTAATTGGCAGGATAACTCAAATAACAACGAAAAAGAGGAAAAGGTTTTCAACTATTTTTTTGACCATATCAACCTATCAGCGTTTAGAAAAAATCCCAATCGATATCTCCCTTTGATAAATAATTTAAGCAGCATTAACATACATATTCCTTTGGAAAGTTCATCGTTATTAACTTCCACCAAATTGCGTTTTATCGAAGTAATTAAATATGAATTGTGGCAATTAAAGCGTGCAAAAGGTCTGTTTGTTGCTTTTATAATTTCGAGTTCTTGGTTTAGTGTGGGTGTGGCTTCCATAATTTTTAATTGGCATGTTGTCTTTATTGGTCAAATTGTTTTTCCGATATATTGCATTGCTTCATCCATCTTTGTTACTGTTACTATTTTCGATGTAAGTAAAGTATTGAGGAATTCCGAACATTTTTTAAGCTTATAAAATGAATTTATCTCTTCTCATTCTTCTACCGGTGCTCGCTTCGTGCGGAGTTTTGCTGGCGCGTGGTGTAAAGCAGGTGAAGTGGATTGCCTTGGCGGGAGCCGTGGCGCAGCTTATTCTTTGCGGGTTTTTACTATTCGCTTACACGCAGGAGCGCAGTGCGGGGAACACGACTGCTTTTTTGTTTGAGCAACGCGCGCTGTGGTTTGCGGCTTTTAATATTCAGTATTATGTGGGTGTGGATGGCATTTCGGTGGCGATGATTATGATGACGGCATTAGTGGTGGTGGCGGGTGTGCTGGTGAGCTGGAAGGTGGAGAAGCTGACGAAGGAGTTTTTCTTTTTGCTATTGTTTTTGAGTGCAGGAGCTTACGGATTCTTTTTGTCGCTCGATTTGTTTATGCTGTTTTTCTTTTTGGAGATAGCGGTGATTCCGAAATTTTTGCTGATAGCGATATGGGGCAGCGGTCGCAAAGAATACAGTGCAAACAAACTGGCATTGATGCTGATGGGCGGTAGTGCGCTGGTGTTTGTGGGGCTGCTGGGGATTTATTTTTACAACGGTTCTCCATCCTTTGATTTAGTGGCAATATCACAAACGCATATACCCAAAGAAGTGCAACACAAATTTTTTCCCTTGCTGTTTCTCGGCTTTGGCGTATTCGGGGCATTGTTCCCGTTTCATACCTGGGTGCCTGACGGACACAGCAGCGCACCTACTGCGGCTTCGATGTTCTTAGCGGGTATTTCGATGAAGCTGGGCGGCTATGGTTGCTTGCGAGTAGCTACTTACCTGATGCCCGAAGCGGCACACGATTATCAGTGGATCATTATTCTGCTTAGCGCAATAGCGATTTTATATGGTGCCTTTGCTACCATGATGCAAACAGATTTGAAATACATCAACGCTTATTCATCTGTGAGCCACTGCGGTTTTGTGTTGCTGGGCATAGGTATGCTCACCAAAACCGCTATCACAGGAGCCGTGATGCAAATGGTGAGTCACGGTTTAATGACAGCTCTTTTCTTCGCTGCCATCGGCATGTTGTATGAGCGCACGCACACGCGCATGGTGGCGCAGATGGGAGGGCTGCTGAAGCTTACTCCGTTTATAGGCACGGTGTTTTTTATTGCGGGTTTGTGTTCGCTGGGCTTGCCGGGCTTTAGTGCTTTTCCGGCAGAGATGACTGTTTTTATCGGAAGCTGGCAAAACCCCGATATATGGTACCGACTGGCTACGATTGCCGCTTGCGCTTCAATAGTAGTGACGGCAGTTTATATTTTAAGAGCCTTGGGGTCTGTTTTTTGGGGACCACTTAAATTGCCCGAAGGAGCAGCACCCATTTCTCTCCTCTCAAGGGAAGGTTGGAACGCGGCTTGGAATGAGAAGTTGGCAGCAGTTATTTTGGTGGCAGGAATTGTGGTGATTGGCGTGGCTCCGTTTTTATTGCAGGCATTGCTGAATCCGGCAAGTGAAGAAATTACGCGACAGATTTTAAGAGCAGAGTTTTAGAACATGGATATAATAGAAATGCTTGTTACCATGAAGTTCGAGATGATGCTTACGCTCATCCTCTTCATTCTATTGTTTATGAAAATTGACGGAAGAACTAAAAATGGCACTCTTATCTTCCTCACCAATTTGTTGTTAGGGATCAACCTCTTCCTCGGTTTTTTCGGGAACAATACACAAGAAATTTTTGGTGGAATATTCCGCACTTCGCCTTTGCTCGCTATCGAAAAAAACGTACTGAACCTGGCGGTACTTTTAATTTCTCTGTTCAGTTACGACTGGCTGAAGAAGCATCAACATTTGGCAGAGTTTTTCATGTTGTTAGTTTCCAGTCTGCTCGGCTTCTTCTTTATGCTCAGCAGCGGTAATCTGCTGATGTTTTATCTGGGCTTAGAGCTATCCACTATACCCCTCGCTGCTCTTTGCAATTTTGATTTAGAGAAAAACGCTTCGAGCGAATCAGCTTTTAAATTGATAATGAGCAGCGCGTTTTCCTCGGCTGTTCTATTGTTTGGTATTTCACTTATATACGGTGCTACGGGAGCTATCGGATTTTTGGAAATCGCTTCGTCCCTAAATGGAAGCCAACTGCAAGTGCTGGGTTTTGTGCTTTTCTTCACGGGCTTTGCGTTTAAGCTATCCATTGTGCCGTTTCACTTATGGGCAGCCGATGTATATGAAGGTGCTCCGATAGCAATTACTGCTTATTTATCGGTCGTTTCAAAAGGAGCAATGGCCTTTGTTTTTATCACAGTATTATATGTGGTGTTTGGCAAGTTGGCTATTACGTGGTATTATATGCTTGCAATGTTAGCGGCAATCACTATTACCGTTGGAAATTTGTTTGCCATTCGCCAACAAAACCTGAAACGATTTTTTGCATTTTCTTCTATCGCACAAGTGGGGTATTTGCTTATCGCTATTTCATCTGCTTCGCAAATCGGAGTAGCCAGTGTAGTTTATTTTATTCTGATTTATGTATTTACCAACTTAGCTGCTTTTGCTATCATTTCGGTGATTTCTTCACAAACAGGGAAAGAAACCGTGAACGATTACAAAGGCTTGTATGCCTCTAATCCGGCATTAGCTTTGGTAATGGCACTCGCACTTTTCTCACTGGCCGGTATTCCGCCTATGGCGGGTTTTTTCGGGAAATTATTTCTGCTGACCAGTGGAGCGCAAACCGGTAGTTGGTGGTTAATCATTGTAGCGTCACTCAACTTAGTAGTTTCGCTTTACTACTATTTGCGCATTGTAATTGTGATGTTTGCGGATAGGAACAGTGACCCTTTAGAAAAAATAAAGCTGACACCAACAGTGTTGGCTTCGGTTTGTATTTGTGTGGCGGGAATTTTAATTCTCGGCTTTGCCGGCAGAACCTTTGAGGTGATATTTCAATATGCTGCGAAACTCTGAAAATCCACCCTCAAAAATTAATTAAGAAGCGATGGCGATTAATCAAAATCATTTGTTTGAAGAAATTAACGGAGTGCGCTGTGCCATAGTTGAAAAAAACTGTAGCCCGGAGCGCGTAGAATTTCTCCGGTCACTGTTCGAATTAAATGGCTACACGGTGGTAGCCGTTCCTTCCCCTTTGCCAAAAGCACCACCGGCAAAACCATTAGCCGAAGGGGAAACTGCACCGCCACCACCACCTCCTCCGCCTGCTACCTTTACAGTGGCCGTTACTCAAACCGAATTTAACGTGATAAATGCTATTTACGGAAGATCGCTTCGCACAAAGAACGGGCATGTAGTCACCATGAAATATTGGAAACAAATTGATGCGATAAGCGATGACTACAAACCCTATTTCGCAAAGACGTGGCGGTAGATTTTACAACGCCTCGAAATACTCCACGATTTTTCTTTTCAGTAGTTCTTCCTGCTCTTTAAGATTAAATGGCGGCAGGTTTGAATTTCGTTCATAATGCGGCCAGCCGTCTTGGTCGGTTTCTTTAAAAGTGAAATACCCTTCTGAGGAAAGTAAAGTGCAAACGGCAACGTGCATCAAATCCTGCTTTTCTTCTTTTTCCCAGTTTTCTGTGAGTATACCGCCCTCGTTTATTCCGATTAGAAGGTGCATAGCATCGATGTCGGGACGTTGACCAAACTGTTGTTTTACGCGGTTGCGTACTTCATACCAACGCAGGGAAAAACTTTTTTCTTCTTCACTTTTATTTTCGTTTAATAGTGGCATTAGTGTCCTTTTATTTTTCGTTTGGGGTTCCATTCAAAATCATCGGCATCTGCGAGAAATGGAAGTAGTTCTCTTAAATTTTTCAAGTCATTGTAGGAGAGAGATACGGTACAAATACCCTCTTTGTGTTCTTGACGATAAAGCACATTGCCTAAGGAATCCAGCGCCATAGAATCACCGGAATGACGTAACCCATTACCGTCAGTTCCTATTCGATTTACACCGATTGCGTAGCACTGGTTTTCGATAGCGCGTGCTACGAGTAAAGACTTCCATGCCTGTGCTCTTCGCTCCGGCCAGTTGGCCACGTAAATCAGCACCTCATATTCCGCATTCAGGTTTCTGGCCCAAACAGGAAAGCGCAAATCATAGCATACGAAAGGGCAGATTTTCCAACCATTCAGTTCCACTATTAATCGGTTCTCCCCCGGAGTAAAAAATTTTGGCTCGTCACTGAGTGAAAATAAATGGCGCTTATCGTACGTGGAGATAATTCCATCGGGTCTAACCCAATACAGTCGGTTGTAAAATCGCCCTTCTTCACTAATCATTAAGCTGCCTGTAATCACACAGTTTTTCTCGGCTGCCATTTTCTTCATCCATTCCACTCCCGATCCATTGGTCGGCTCGGCTAATGCCGGGTTCATGCTAAAGCCGGTAGTGAAAGTTTCGGGGAGCACTATTAAATCGGTTTCGGTAATCCCTGAAATTTTTTCTGAAAACATTTCGAGGTTGGCCGAAATATCTTCCCAGTGAAGCGTGGTTTGAAGAAGGGTGACGCGGAGATCTTTCATCAGCACGAAATTGAATAATTCATGCGAACTGAAAAATTAAATCTTGCAGAGAAGTTCGGCAGCGCGTTTCAGAGTTTCCTCTTCTTTAGCAAAGCAAAAGCGGACAACGCTGTTATCAATATGATGACGGTAGAAAACAGAAACCGGAATTGCGGCAACCCCATTGTCGCGAGTCATTCGCTTCACAAACTCTGTATCGCGCTCTTCGCTGATTCGGTTGTAGGCGGCTAATTGGAAATAAGTTCCCTGACATGGCAATAGCTTAAACCTTGAAGACTGAATAGCACTGCGGAAAAAATCGCGCTTCTGCTGATAGAAAGCCCCTAACTCTTCGTACAATTCCTTTCGCTTTATCACTTCGGCAAAGGCCGCCTGTGCTACGGAGTTTACACTAAACACATTGAACTGATGCACCTTTCTGAATTCACTCATCAAGTTTTCGGGGGCTATACAGTATCCCACTTTCCAACCGGTGCAGTGATATGTCTTGCCAAAACTTGAAACCACAAATGCTCGCTCGGCTAACTTGGGATAACGCAAAATACTTTGGTGACTTAATCCATCATAAATAACATGCTCATATACCTCGTCACTTAATATAATGATGTCGCTGCCTTTGGTCAGTTTCTCTAACTGCTGCATATCAAAAGCATTCAGCGTGGTGCCTGAGGGATTATGTGGGGTGTTGATAACAATCATTCGAGTGCGCTGGGTAATCAGTCGTTTTACATTTTGCCAGTTTACTTTGTATTCAGGCGCTTCCAAATCGTAGTAAATGGCCTTGCCTCCGGTCATTTCCACCGCAGGGGCATAGGAATCATAAGCGGGGGCAAACAGAATGACTTCATCATCCTCGCGAACTACGGCAAGAATGGCGGTGAAAATAGCTTGAGTAGCTCCGGCAGTAATGGTGATTTCTGTTTCGGGATTTATTTGTGCGGTATAAAGAGCAGCGGTTTTTTCGGCTATTCTCTCTCGGAGGGGAAGATAGCCCGCCATGTGCGCATACTGATTGAAATTTCCGCGCAGGGCCTTTGCCATTTCTTCCAGTAATAGGGGATGTAAAGCAAAATCGGGAAAGCCCTGCGAAAGATTTACTGCCTGATGCTCTCTTGCCAAAGCACTCATCACCGTAAAAATGGTGGTGCTCATGCCGGGGAGTTTAGAGTTAATGGAAATTGGAAAGTTCATGGTATCAGAAAATCAAGTTTACTCAAAATACTTTTTGCTCCGGTATTTCTTTAAAGAAACTCGTCTAAGTCTGCCACTTTCAGATCAACGGTTATCTCCTTAATTTCTTGCTCTTTCTCTTTGGTGCATATCAGCAACACATCTCCGGTATCAATCACACAATAGCCGTCCAGCCCTTGCAGCACGACTAACTTATCGTCAGGCACCATGATCATATTATGTGCTGAGTCATAAATCTTCACATTCTTTCCGGCCACGGCATTGCCGAGGTAGTCGTGTTCATACACTTCATAAAGAGAATCCCACGAGCCGATGTCGCTCCAGCCAAACTGCGCAGGAACCGTAAAAACATTATCAGCTTTTTCCATCACGCCATAATCAATAGAAATATTAGTGCATTGGCTATAGGCCTCTTGCACAAAACGAGCTTCATTGGGCGTATCGTAATGTTTGTTCCCTTCGCGAAATGCTTCGGCTACTTCGGGCAAATTCTTTACAATGGCCTGCAACAAGGTTTTTGCCTTCCATACAAACATGCCGGAGTTCCATAAAAAGTCACCGCTCTTGAGAAAGGTGCGCGCAATTTCTATGGTGGGTTTCTCCGTAAAGGTTTTCACCCGATTAAAACCATCGGGCGTTGGGTCATCTATAAATTGGATGTATCCATAGCCTGTAGCGGGCTTAGTAGGTTTAATGCCTATGGTGACCAAATAAGTATTGTTACTCACAAATTGAATACATCGGGTAAGGATGTTGGTAAACTTATCTTCCTGAAGAATCAGTTGGTCAGAAGGGGTAACAATGACCGTTGCTGATTTGTCTTTAGCATAAATTTTATCGCAAACGTATGTAATGCAGGGAGCCGTATTTCTCCGCACCGGTTCTTTTAATATCTGCGAATCGGTTAAATCAGGCAATTGTTCTTTTACTAATGAGGCATATTCCACGTTGGTTACTACATAAATATTCTCTTTCGGAACTACTTTTACAAATCGCTCGTACGTAAGCTGAATAAGCGTTTGCCCTGTATTGAGTATATCGAGAAACTGCTTGGGTTTTGCCGTGCGACTTTTAGGCCAGAACCGACTTCCAATACCTCCGGCCATTATCGCCACATACACATTGCTCATCAACGGGAAAATTTTGTTAAGGTAAAGCCCGCAAAAGTAATTATTCGCTCCTCCTTGTGAAACTTGTTTTATACATTCGCGACCTCTTCGCAAAACCGGCTCAGGTTTACCCATCAACCATTACAGCCTATTAAATTTCGGTAAGCGGGGATTTCCTGTGAATACGAGGGGGCTTTTTGTGAAAAATGTTTAGTAAATTGATGCAACTTTAAAAGACAAAGAATATCGGAAGAAGATTTACGCATTGATTTTATTACCAAATCTCACTTATGACTACTGCTGAACTTACGCTGACTCAAGCGCTACAGAAATATTTTGGTTTCAATGCCTTTAAGGGTAACCAAGAAAAGATTATTAAAGCCGTGCTCAACGGAACCGACACCTTTGTAATAATGCCTACGGGGGGTGGAAAGTCGCTGTGCTATCAGTTGCCCGCCATTATGAGCGAAGGGGTAGCTATTATTATTTCTCCACTCATTGCCCTGATGAAAAATCAGGTAGATCTGGTTCGCAATTATTCCTCAAAGGATAACATTGCCCACTTTCTCAATTCTTCTCTCACTCGCACCGAGCGCACTGCGGTGATTAAAGATATCCGCAGCGGAGATACGAAAATGCTGTATGTAGCACCTGAGACCCTCACTAAGCAAGATACCATTGACCTGTTCAAAGAAGTAAAAGTGAGTTTTATTGCGGTGGACGAAGCCCATTGTATTTCAGAATGGGGGCACGACTTTCGTCCGGAGTACCGTAGAATTAGAGAGATTATTGAAGAGATTCCGCAGGATTTTCCCATTATCGCCTTAACGGCCACCGCTACCCCCAAGGTGCAGAGCGATATTGTAAAAACACTCGACCTGCGCAAACCCGAAATCTTTATTTCCTCCTTTAACCGGCCCAATTTATTTTATGAAATACGGCCTAAGAAAACTCCGCAATTAGCCATCAAAAACATGGTGCAGTTTATTAAGCATCACCACGGCAAAAGTGGTATTGTATATGTAATCAACCGCAAAACCGCTGATGAACTGTCTGAAGTTTTACGGGCTAACGGCATTAAAGCTGCGGCCTATCATGCCGGCTTAGACGGGAAATTGAGAACCCAGACGCAGGATGCCTTTTTGATGGAAGAGTTAGATGTGATTGTAGCCACCATCGCCTTCGGAATGGGTATTGACAAACCGGATATCCGCTTTGTGATTCACTTTGATATTCCTAAATCATTAGAAAACTATTACCAGGAAACAGGTCGCAGTGGCCGGGATGGAATGGAGGGGGAATGTGTGGTGTATTTTTCCTACAAAGATATTTCTAAGCTGGAAAAACTGCTTCGCGATAAGTCGGTGGCAGAGCGTGAGCGGAACATCCAGTTGATTAACGAAACCATCGCCTATATCGAATCGGCCGAATGTCGCAGAAAATTTTTGTTGCACTATTTTGGAGAAGAGTTTGAAGCCAAGGATTGCAATTGCATGTGCGACAACTGCAAAAATCCGAAAGAGAAGATAGATGTAATGGAAGATACCAAATTAGCCATTCAGGCTATTAAGGCCGTGAAAGAAAATCATGACTTGCCGTATATGGTCAAGTTTCTGATGGGGAAGAAAAACAAGGAACTCACCGACTTTAAATACGATAAGCACGAGTTATTCGGTAAAGGCAGCGAGAAAGATGAGCATTACTGGAATTCCACCATTCGCAAAGCTATGATGCTGGGTCTTATCAGCAAGGATATTGAACAATACGGAGTGTTGAAACTAACTGCCAACGGAAAAAACTATCTCAAAAAACCGTTTCCGGTAAAAGTGGCCATCAACCACAACTTTGAAGATGAGGGTGGAGATGTGGTGGTAGAAACCGGAGGCGCAAAAGCTGTGTTGGATCCCGACATGTATAAAATGTTGAAAGACCTTCAGGTAAGAACAGGGAAGAAACACGGGCTGCCGCCTTATGTCATTTTTCAGGAGTTCTCACTCGAAGAAATGGCCGCGAAGTATCCTATCACCCTATTTGAACTGACCGAAATAAACGGGGTGAGCAAAGGAAAGGCCGAGCGCTACGGAAAGCCTTTTATCGAATTGATTAAAAAATATGTGGACGAAAATGAGATTGACCGCCCTACAGATTTTAAAGTAAAAAGCGTAGCGAACAAGGGAACCGATAAAATCAAAATTATTGTAGCAATTGATAAGCGAATACCGGTGGACGAAATAGCCAGCACTATGGGCATGAAGCGTGGCCAGTTGATTGACGAACTGGAATCTATCGTGAATTCCGGCACTAAAGTGAACATTGATTACTACTTGGATGAGGTGATTGATGAGGACCTGCAGAAGGATATCTACGATTATTTCCGCAATAGCCAAAACGACTCTATAGATGCCGCTTACGAAGAGTTTAAAAACGATGATATAGATATAGAGGACCTCCGCTTAATGCGGATTAAATTTATGAGCGACATGGCTAACTAAGCGCATCGGCTCAAAAGAATTTTACTTTTGCCCCTTCTGTGATGCAAGATACCTACGAAATAAAGCTCCCTCAGTTTGAAGGGCCTTTCGACCTTCTTCTCTTTTTTATTGAAAGAGATGAGTTGGATATTTATGACATTCCTATTTCAAAAATAGCCAACGATTTTCTGACCTACATCCAGAGCATGGAAACGCTCAACATTGAGGTAGCCAGTGAGTTTATTTTGGTAGCCGCCACTTTGATGCGCATCAAGTCGAGGATGTTGCTGCCCCGCAGAGATATTAACCCTGAAACCGGTCAGGAAATTGACCCGCGCGAGGAGTTGGTGAGCCGCTTGCTCGAATACAAGAAATTTAAAGAAGCAAACGAGGCCATGCGCCTGATGGAGGAGGAGCGCCAGAATATTGCCAAGCGGGGAAATGTAGTGAGCGAGAACCGCGAAATAGCTGCCTTGTTTGAAACAGAATTTGAGATGGAGAACCTGACTATGTTTCGCCTGCTCAAAGCTTTTCAGAATGTGCTCGACCGCTTAGAGCGGGAAAAGAACAAGGTGGTGCATACGGTAGAAACCCCTCCCTACACCATCAGCGGAGAGAAAATGTTGCTGCTCGAAAAACTAAAAACCATTGAGCGAGCCTCCTTTGCCGAAGCGTTTGAAGGAGTAGAAAATCGCTTACATGCCATTTTCGTTTTTCTTTCTATCCTCGAACTTATTCAAGAACAAAAAATGACCATCACCATCGGGGAGGGCTACAACAATTTCTGGATTAACAGAGTGCTGCCCGATGCCGGACAGCAAATGGTACTCGAAGGGCAGGAGAATTAATCTTCCTCCTATCTTTACCCAATGAGTAATTCCCTCGGTGAAAAATCACCCACCTTTCAGCGCTGGAAAATTATGGTGCCTTTGCTGCTGGGAGTAGCCGTATCTGCCTATCTTTTTATTTCTACCTTTCATCCCTCTTCTTTGTCTTCCGTTCATTTCTCGAAACGTTTGCTGACAGGCCTCTTAGCCGGGGCGTTTTTTGTAGTGCTGCGCGATTTCGCTTTTATCTATAAAATAAGATATAGCACCGGCAACAGCATCAGTTGGAAGGCCGCCTTTGTGGTGATCATGCTTTGGGAGTTTGGCTCTGCCATCAGTCCGGGCGCAGTGGGCGGCATTGCCTTCGCACTTTTTTTATTGGCTCAGGAAGGAATTACGTATGGTCGGAGCACGGCTATCGTGCTTATGAATACTTTTTTAGATAGCCTCGCTTTTGTAGTAGTGTTCGGTGTGTTGTATTTATTTCTCGGTCAGCAAATGTTTAATGTATCGGCAGATTGTCCCGATTTGGCCGGTCACCCCATTTTGCAGGAGGTGCGGCTGTTAGGCTCAAAAGTTTGGATAGGGTATCTGTTTTATATCACTCTGGTAGTGCTGCTCGGCACCGCTTTATTTATACTTCCACACACTACCAAACGCTTCTTTCACTTTCTGTCAAAAAGGAGTATCCTGAAATTTGCCGCTGATTGGTTAGTGCATTACGGCAACGATATTGAGTCGGCTTCAAATGAATTTAAGAGTATGGGATGGCGATTTTGGGGAGCTATGACGGGAGCCACTTTTGTAAACTGGATGGCGCGCTTTGCCTTGCCCAATGCGCTGTTTTACGGCTTTGCCAATCACCCGCAAAATGTGATAGAGATATACGCCCGGCAGTTTGTGACCTGGATATTTTTGGTGATTCCCTCTACGCCCGGAGCCAGCGGACTGGCAGAAGTTGTTTTTATGAGTATGAACTGCGAGTTTATTCCCACCGGGCTATCGGCTGCGGTCACCACCATTTGGCGGCTTTACTCCTATTACCTTTATCTGGGCTTGGGGCTTTTTCTACTCCCCCGTTGGCTCAAATATATTCAACAACGCAGGCAGAAATAGTAAGCAGCCGGCATCCGATTATTTTCCGCCCACTTAAATTATTAGAGCCGTGCGCATCGCTTCTTGTCTGTTCACTATGGGTGGCACTTGGCATTTCTGACCCGAAAGAGATTCCTTTATTCGGTAAAACGGCTCCGAGATTTCAGCAAGGTATCTCTTTTGCAAAACGAATCGGGTAGGGTTGACTATATCATTACCGCCAAAGATTTGACTTACTCCAAGCCCAAGCGCCCCAACCGCATTACCAATATGGAAACTTGCAAGGTGGCGGCCTATAATCTTCCGCGCAGCGGGCAGTGGTTTATACCTTCAGTTGAATAGATTTGTAAGGGGTAGAAATTAGTGGTCGGGCGACTTAGAGTCGGTTGACTACGGTTAATCACTGCTGCTGCCAAACACCATTGTCGGTTCTCCCTTGAAGATAGATTAAGCTTCCGCCCGACACAGAATAACTCACTTTTAGTTTACCGTTCACCACCATAACCTTACCCTCTATGGTAGAGGAACTTTAGAGAGGAAAGCTAGTGATGGAGTAAGCTACACAGTTTACAATTTGCAAACCTTCTATTTTATCTTTGAGTCCAATTATGCGCGTTGTTGCCAAGGCTACTCTTAAAAAATTCTGGCTTAAATATACGGATGCCAAAGTTCCGTTGCAGAGTTGGTATAAATTGGTTTCGGAAGCCGACTGGAAGACTCCGGCAGAATTAGAACAGGATATTAAAAGTGCCGGTTTGGTGGGTAACAATCGGGTAGTGTTTAATATTAAAGGGAACGACTACCCACTGGTAACCTACATTGATTTTAAATTTAGAATTGCTTTTGTATTGTGGTTGGGAACTCATAAACAATATGACAAAGTGGACGTAAAAACTATTACTTATGATAAAGGTGATTAAAACAGAAAAGGAAAACAAAAAAGCAGTTTAGAGGCCATCTAAAAATCCCACAAATTTCAAATCAGATAGGGCGAAGTCTGTTGCTGACCACTAAAAAAATATCTTTTCATGATTCATTATGCAGTAGATGATTCTCAAAAGACGGTATTGATACCGGCTTGTCTTCATTGCTCGATAAATCCGCATAGCCATAGGTTGACCGAAGAATCTTCGGACGAATAGAATGCGGTTTAAACAAAAACACCCTCACATTTCTGCAAGGGCGTTTCATTTTTAGTTACTCGGTATTACTTACGCAAAGAAACTTTGAATCCACTGAATGAACGAAGTTGTTTCGTGGCTGTTCACGGCAATTAGCGGAGCAATGGTTAAGCCCACGAGCGAGGATAACTTGATAAGAATATTCATGGAAGGTCCGGAGGTATCTTTAAAAGGGTCGCCTACCGTATCGCCCACCACTGCGGCTTTGTGCGGATCTGATTTTTTGTAGAACATTTCTCTTTTTCCGTTTACTTCAATTTCTACTCCTTTCTCGAAAGATTTTTTGGCATTGTCCCAAGCGCCACCGGCATTGTTTTGAAAAATAGCCCAAAGCACACCGCTCACTGTTACCCCGGCCATGTAAGCCCCCAGGGCTTCTGCCCCCATCGCTATACCTATAATAATAGGGGTAACAATGGTGATTACTCCCGGAGCCACCATTTCGCGCAAAGCGGCCTTAGTTGAAATTTCTACACACTTGCCGTATTCCGGCTTTCCGGTGCCTTCTAATATTCCCGGAATTTCGCGGAACTGCCTGCGCACCTCATTCACCATGTCCATAGCAGCTTTTCCCACAGAGTTCATCGCCAAAGCGGAAAACACCACCGGAATCATTCCTCCAATAAATAAAGCGGCCAATACTTTGGCATCGAAAATATTGATGCCTTTGATTCCTGTAAGCGTTACGTAAGCGGCAAAAAGTGCCAGCGCAGTAAGAGCCGCAGAAGCAATAGCAAAACCTTTTCCTACTGCCGCAGTGGTGTTCCCTACGGAGTCGAGAATGTCGGTTTTTTCGCGAACCTCTTTAGGTAATTCACTCATCTCGGCAATTCCTCCTGCGTTGTCTGCAATAGGGCCGAAAGCATCTACCGCTAACTGCATAGCGGTGGTGGCCATCATGGCGGAAGCGGCAATACCTACTCCGTAAAATCCGGCTAAGAAATAAGCACTCCAAATGGCCCCGGCAAAAATGATTACCGGAAAAGCAGTGGAAAGCATTCCGGTTCCCAAGCCTGCGATAATATTTGTAGCGGCACCGGTGGCTGATTTCTGAACAATATCATTGACCGGTTTACCGCCTAAGCCCGTGTAGTATTCAGTGATGAAAGAAATCAAATACCCCACCGTCATACCGATACACACCGCAAAAAATACGTTGAGCGATGAGGTCGTCATTGTGCTAAACTGACCGGCATTGAAAACGTTCATATCAATAGAATCGGGAAGCATCATTTTAATTAGACCAAACGAAGCCGCAAGTGCCAGCAACATCGCCACATTGTTTCCTCTGTTTAGCGCCCCTTGCACCGTGTTTACATTGGCCTTTGCATTTTCACTAATGTTTACTAAAAAGCTGCCGATGATAGAAGCGATGATTCCTACTCCGGCAATTGCTATAGGAAGCAGAATAGGGCCAATGCCGCCAAAAGCTCCTGCAATGGCCGCTTCATTTGCGCCATTTAAATTATCGCGGATAATATAGTTTCCCAACACCATCGAAGCTAACACGGTGGCTACGTAAGAACCGAAAAGGTCTGCTCCCATTCCGGCCACATCTCCCACGTTGTCGCCTACGTTATCGGCAATGGTAGCCGGGTTGCGCGGGTCATCTTCCGGAATTCCCGCTTCTACTTTTCCTACTAAGTCAGCACCTACGTCAGCCGCTTTGGTATAAATACCACCCCCTACGCGGGCAAACAACGCAATGGACTCCGCCCCTAAAGAGAAGCCGGCCAGTACTTCCAGCACTTTGGTCATGCTATCGTACCCGCCACCGGTAGTAAAATTGCCTCCCATAAACCGGTGAAAGAAAATAATGAACAGGGAGCTAAGACCAAGCACGGCTAATCCGGCAACGCCTAATCCCATCACGGTTCCACCACCAAAAGAAACTTTCAAGGCTTTTGCTAAAGATGTTTTAGCGGCTTGTGTAGTGCGCACATTGGCTTTGGTCGCAATACGCATACCCAAAAAACCCGCCAGTGCCGAGAAGAAACAACCCACCACAAAGGCCACTACAATCAACAGGCTGGAATGAGCCGCTACTTTGGGAACCTGTGAAAGAATACCCAAACCAAGCCCCGCCACCACTACATAAATGCTGAGTACTCGGTATTCGGCTTTCAGAAAAGCCATGGCACCTTCGGCAATATGCAGAGCAATACCACTCATTTTTGCATCACCGGCATCTTGTTTAGATACCCAGCTCGATAAATAGGCCATATAAGCCAATGCTATAAGCCCGAACACGGGAAGAATGTAAATCAAGTTCTCCATATAGAAATCGTTTTTAAAAATGGAGCGCAAATATATCATTTGCAGGGAATTTAGTAACGAAAACGCCATTGTGCTTGAGGAAATAAAGTACTTGCAGCATAGCAGATTCTTATTTTTATCGCCCTTTTAGGATAAAAACCTAACCATGCCTTATCAGATAGAACTTAAAGTGCGCCCCGAACAAGTCGTTTTGCCCGATGAAATAAAAGAAATGGCGGCTGAAGAGTTGAAGTTGCTGCCCGGGCAAATCAGCCACATTAAGGTACTTAGAAAGTCATTAGATGCGCGACAACCGCAAATTGTTTTTCTGTTGAAGTTAGAGGTGTATGTTACAGGAGAGATACCGGACAATTCGTTGCGCACCTTTGCTTATCGCCCGGTAAGTGAAGCCAAGACCTGCCATATTATAGGTATAGGGCCGGCCGGTATTTATGCCGCCTTCCAGTTGCTCGAATTGGGCATTAAGCCCATTATTCTGGAACGGGGCAAGCCTTCGCGGGAGCGCGTCAAAGATCTTTCGGCTTTAAATCGCAAACGCATAGTAAACCCCGAAAGCAATTACTGTTTTGGCGAAGGCGGAGCAGGCACTTACAGCGATGGCAAGCTATATACCCGCAGTACCAAGCGGGGCGATTTGAAAAAAGTGCTCGATGTACTGATACAACACGGGGCAGACGAGCGAATTGCCTATGAGGCTCATCCGCACATCGGCACTAATAAGCTTCCACGCATTATTGAAAACATGCGCCAAAGTATATTGGAGCAAGGGGGCGAGATTCATTTCCATACCAAACTGACCGGCCTTCAGATAAAGGACGGAAGGATTACCGCATTGCTTAGTGCCGATGGAAAGGAATGGCCCTGCCGGCAAGTGATTTTGGCTACCGGTCACTCTGCCCGCGATATTTTTGAATTGTTACACCAACACGGTATTTTAATAGAAGCAAAGCCCTTCGCATTAGGAGTGCGTATAGAACACCCGCAAGAGGTGATAGATGCCGTTCAATACAAGTGCAGTACGAGAGGAGAATTTCTTCCTGCCGCATCTTATAACTTAGTGACACAAGTAGAGGGACACGGTGTTTTTTCGTTTTGCATGTGCCCGGGTGGGGTTATTTGTCCGGCCGCTACCAATGCTAACGAAACCGTGGTGAACGGTTGGAGCAGCAGTCAGCGCAACGGCCCTTATGCCAATAGTGGAGTGGTAGTGGCAGTGAATGAATCAGACTGGTTGCCCTTGCGAGAGTATGGCCCTTTGGCCGCTTTAGAGTTTCAAAAGCGGGTAGAACAGAAAGCCTTTGCGGCCACCGGCAGTATTGAAGCCCCTGCTCAGCGGATGGAAGATTTTATCCGGCAAAAAAGCTCTCCTAACCTGCCGCGCACCTCTTATCTGCCGGGGATTGCCTCCTACGACCTCCGCGAAATACTACCCGGCTTTATTGACAAGAGCCTACGACAGGCGCTCCTTGATTTTGACAAAAAAATGCCCGGTCGCAATGGGGGCAAAGGCTATCGCACGAATGAAGCCGTATTGGTCGGGGTAGAAAGTCGCACCTCCAGCCCGGTGCGAATTCCTCGCAGCAAAGAAACCTACCGCCATCCGCAAATCAGCAACCTACTGCCTTGTGGTGAGGGAGCCGGTTATGCCGGTGGTATTGTAAGCGCGGCTATGGATGGGATGGCCTGTGCCAATGCCGCGGTGCTGTAAAGGGAAGATACTGTGTTATACTGCCACTCGCGCAGGGGATGTGCTTAAATTTGATGAAAGACTATCCCTAATCCTTTACCTTTATTCTATGATACTGCTCGTAGTTCTTTGGGTTTTGTTTTTTGTGTCGCACAGCGTGCTGGCAGCTAATCCGGTAAAAGCAAAAGCCGCAGTATGGCTGGGTAACAATTATCGGTTTTACCGGCTGTTTTTCAATCTACTTTCGCTGGTATTTCTGGGAGGCATTTTGTTGGTGCTGCTATATCGGCAGCCGCCTAATTTTATGTTTCAAACAGGCAACGTTTCGATGGTGTTGGCGAGCTTGTTGATACTGATAGGTGGAGCTATTTCCGTAATGGCATTCCGAAATTATGATTTAAAGGAATTTACCGGTATTAAGCAAATCACCGAAAAAGGTCAGCACCCTTCCGAGCTGGTGGTTAAAGGGCTGAACGCTTATGTGCGCAATCCGCTCTACTTCGGGCTTATACTTTTTGTGCTGGGGCTTTTTCTCGCGCAGCCTACAACCATGAACTTAGTGTCGCTGCTTATGGTTTATGCCTACCTCTACATTGGGGTAAAACTCGAAGAAGAAAAACTGCTGCAAGAATTTGGTGAGCCTTACCGCGACTATCAAAGCCGGGTGAAAATGCTAATTCCTTTTCTTTTTTGATTTGCGCCAGCAATCATTTACATGGTCATCTACCATTCCCACGGCTTGCATAAACGCATAACAAATGGTAGTGCCTCTAAATTTGAAGCCCCGCTTTCCCATGTCTTTGCTCATCATATCGCTGATGGCTGTACTGGCAGGAATTTCTTTGGAAGAGTGTAAGGAGTTTTGCAGCGGTTTTCCTCCCACAAAACTCCAAACGTATTTATCGAACGAGCCAAACTCTTTTTGAATTTCGAGAAAGCGCTGCGCGTTATTAATGGCTGCGCGGATTTTTAGTTGATTGCGGATAATACCGGCATCCTGCATCAGTGTTTCGTATTTCTTCTCATCAAACTTAGCCACCTTCTTCACCTCAAAGTCGGCAAACGCACTGCGAAAATTTTCACGCTTTTTCAAAATGGTGAGCCAACTGAGTCCCGCCTGAAAGCTTTCGAGCACCAGAAATTCAAAAAGCAATTTGTCGTCATGGAGAGGCCGCCCCCATTCTTCATCGTGATACTTTACATAGATAGGGTCGCTTAAGCACCATTTGCAACGCACCCGGCCATCGGCAGGGCCGGAGTATTTTTCTTTAGCCGCAGGCTTCTTTGCCTTCGGTTTGTTTTTAGATGGAGTGGGCAATGTGAACTATTTTACTGCGCAAATTATCAAAAGTGCGGAGATAATAACCATAGCGCTTCAATCGAATACCTATTATTCGGCTAATGGTTTGCCCTATTACATAGCCGAGCAGAAGAAGTGCGCCTGCCACGAGGGTGAAACTTAGAAAAGAGGCTTTGAGCAGTAGCGCAAAGGGCAGCAGAAGGAGAACAGCAACCAGCCCCAACAGAAGGCCGCTAAGTCTGAAAAATGCTCCTACGGTTTTGGGAATAGAGCGATGTATCATCCCTCTGCGGACAGAAAAAAAGAGAATAAGAGCAAGTGCCAGCGCAAAAAAAGTAATGAGCACTATCCCCCCAAAAAATACTCCCAATACCCCTAATGCTACTTTTGCAAGGGCAGTGGCAACCGCTTCTGCTCCTTGAAAGAGTCCATATCCTGCTATATCTAACAACATGATTTCATTTTTTATTGATACGCCTTCTCTGCTCTAATATTGTGCCAGTTGAGGTGAGCCGGACAAAGGGTCGCTTTCCCACCATTGTTAGAAACATTTTTTCACCTGCCTTAAAGCGGCCTCTATATTCGCCACAAAACAAGCAACATGGCATCGGTAGAAGAACTCAAGCGCATCTGCTCACAGGTTAGAAGAGATATTGTCCGCATGACCAACGGAGCCGCCTCCGGCCATCCAGGTGGGTCACTCGGCTGCACCGAATTTATGGTAGCACTTTATTTCGAAGTGATGAATCACAACCACCGCTTCAGCATGGATGCAGTGGGCGAAGACGTGTTCTTTCTTTCGCAGGGCCATATCTGCCCGGTTTGGTATAGTGTGCTGGCTCATGCCGGTTATTTTGATAAGAGCGAATTAGCCACTTTTCGCAAACTGAATTCGCGCTTGCAAGGGCATCCTGCCACGGCCGAACACCTGCCGGGCATCCGCGAAGCCTCCGGCTCGCTGGGGCAGGGCATGAGTGTGGCTATTGGTGCAGCATTAGCTAAAAAATTGAATGGCGATAAATCCCTCGTTTATACCCTTCATGGCGATGGCGAGTTTCAAGAAGGGCAAATTTGGGAAGCGCTGATGTATGCCCCGCATAACAAGGTGGACAATCTTATTTCTTGCATTGATTACAACAACAAGCAAATAGATGGCGATTGCGATGTCGTGTTGAGCCACCGCGACCTGAAAGCTAAGGTGCAAGATTTTGGCTGGGAGGTCATAGAAGTGATAGAAGGCAATCAAATAGAAGCGGTGACCGCAGCTTTAAAAGAAGCCCAATCGCGCACCGGAAAAGGGAAACCCGTTTTTATACTGATGCACACAGAGATGGGGCATGGGGTGGACTTTATGCTAAACGACCACAAGTGGCATGGGGTGGCCCCTAATGATGAGCAATTGGCCAAAGCACTCGGTCAATTGGAAGAAACCCTGGGCGATTACTGAATTCCACACACCGCCTTTTATACCAGTATTGCTGATGAGCCATAAGCAGACTTATCGCACAAGAGCAATAGGCCAAACCCGATAACAGTTTCTGTCGTTAATCGGGAGAGAAGGAAATAATAGATTCCCCCCTTATGCCGAGGCCATCTATGGCAACACCAAAGCCGAAAATTAAAAATTACTTGGCGCCTTACTGCGCCCACTTGGGGCACATCACTCTCCCACGGGCGTGTGTGCTGTAGCGCTGTTGCGGAAAAGACCTTACATGTTTCCATTTGCTCTTTTAAATTCGCTGTTCTTTATTGGCTACACAGAAGCTTTGTTTTTCGTTTTTCAACTCACCACAACACCCATACATCATCCTATACTAAAACCAAAAACCGACCTAACGAGTCGGTTTCTGTTTTCTAAATCGGTTTTTACAAAAGAGTTGTGCAACGGCTACCGCTGTTAGCGGCTGCTTTGTTCGTCAGACGGTCGGCAGAACCGTCAGACGAGCAAAGGTTATTATTTGTTTACTGCTAAGTCTAAACAGTCAGTGTAGAACTTTTGGATTTGAAGCGGGACATTGTCAGTCGTAATAATTACACGATGGGCTAGGTTGTTGTCAGAAGTAGCAAAATTCCATTCAATGTCTTTATTGAAACTGTAGAATTCCTTTAGTTCTTTAAGTTTTGAGTCGTTCTCTAGGAGAATCTCTCTGAATCTAACTATCACATCTTTACTTGTCATAAGTGCAATTTTTATTCACAGTATTTTAAATAGTCTACACCGTGATTGTGAACGGTAACTAAAAAGTCCCACATAGAAGCAAACGTATTGTTGTCACCTAATGTGCCAGGTATTTTTTTAAGCTCTTGTATGCTTTCTCTAAGCCCAGTGGCTAAGTTAGGTTGCCCACAATTGTCGAGTTGGTTTGCATAGGAATATATTTTGCCAACTATTTCTTGAATCCTGTCAAAACGTTCTTTACTTATTTGCTCTTTATACTGAACCCCTCTTGCATATAAATTTAGGTCTAATGGT